>JANXRT010000138.1 GCA_025356735.1 Acetobacteraceae bacterium
CGCTCAAAGCCGCGGTCCTGCGGCTGATAGAATTCCACGCGCTCCATCCCATCCGGAAAATAGTTCTGGCCGGAGAACGCGTCCTCGGCCGAGTGGTCGTACTGGTATCCGGCGCCGTAGCCGATATCTTTCATCAGCCTGGTCGGTGCATTCAGTATATGCGATGGCGGCGTCAGGCTGCCGGTCGATTTCGCCGCCGCCCGCGCCGCCGAATAGGCCTTGTAGACGGCGTTCGATTTCGGTGCCGTGCCTAGATAGATGACTGTCTGCGCCAAGGCGAGTTCGCCCTCCGGACTGCCCAGCCGCTCATAGGTCTCCCAGCCGGCGAGCGCCTGGGTCAGTGCATTGGGGTCGGCGACGCCGATGTCCTCGGCGGCGAATCGCACCAGCCGGCGCGCGATGTAGCGCGGGTCCTCGCCGCCGTTGAGCATCCGCGCGAACCAATACAAAGCGGCATTCGGATCGGAGCCGCGCAGAGACTTATGAAGCGCGGAAATGAGGTTGTAGTGCTCCTCGCGGTCCCGGTCATACAAGGCCGCGCGCCGTGCCAGCAACGACGATAACTCGGCGGCATCCAGCATCGGCGCCCGAGCCGGCAAGGTCTGCACCTGCTCGACCATGTTGAGCAGATAGCGCCCATCGCCATCGGCCATGGCACGCAACGAGGCCCGGGCTTCCGGCCCGAGCGGCAACGGCGTCCCGGCCTCGGCGCGGTCAAGCAGCTTTTCCAGCGCCGCATCGTCCAGCCGGCGCAGCACCAGCACCTGACAGCGCGACAGCAGGGCACCGTTGAGCGCGAACGATGGATTTTCGGTTGTGGCGCCGACCAGCACCACGGTGCCATTTTCGACAACGGGCAGGAAGCCATCTTGCTGGGCACGGTTGAAGCGGTGGATTTCGTCGACGAACAGCAGCGTTGCCTGGCCGCCTCGGCGCCGCCTGCCGGCGCCGTCGAACACGCGCTTGAGGTCGGCGACACCCGAGAACACAGCGGAAAGCTGCTCAAAATGCAGGTTGGCGCGATCAGCCAGCAGCCGCGCGATGGTGGTTTTGCCGACACCGGGCGGACCCCAGAAAATCAGCGAAACGAGCGAGCCCCGCTCCAGCATGCGTGTGAGAGTGCCGTCGGGGCCAAGCAGGTGATCCTGCCCAACCACATCGGCCAAAATCTGAGGCCGGAGCTGATCCGCCAAAGGCTGCCCAGCCTTTGTCAGCGCCGCAGGCAAAGGATCATCAGGAAACAAGTCATCGCCAGAAGGCATGCCACCCACCCTAAGTAACGGGTTCTAAGGGACTAGTCCCTTAGCGGGGTCCGGGGCAGAGCGCCGCCTTGCTTACTCCGCGTCGTCTTCCTCGTCACGAACCTGCACCGGCCCACTATCCAACCCCTTGGCCGCCGGATCGCGATCGACCAGCTCGATCACCGCCATGTCGGCGGCATCGCCGTATCGCATGCCAGCCCGCAGCACGCGGCAGTATCCGCCAGCACGCGCCTTGTAGCGATCGGCCAGGGTCCCGAACAGCTTGGACACAATGACGTCGTCGCGCAGCTCGGCGTAGGCGAGGCGGCGCGCATGCAGGCCGCCGCGCTTGCCCAGCGTGATCAGCTTTTCGGCCACCGGCCGCAGTTCCTTGGCCTTGGGCAAGGTCGTGGTGATCTGCTCATGCTTTATCAGCGCGTGCGCCATGTTGCGAAACATCGCCAGCCGATGGGTATCCGTAACACCGAGCTTTCGACCGGCAACACCGTGACGCATTGAGTTAGTCCTTGATGGGGGCTAGAAAGGCTCGTCCAGCCGCTTGGCCAGATCCTCGATGTTCTCAGGCGGCCATCCCGGCACCGGCTGACCGAGGGTCAGGCCCATGGAGGTCAGCACCTCCTTGATCTCGTTCAGTGATTTGCGGCCGAAGTTCGGCGTGCGCAGCATTTCCTGCTCGGATTTCTGCACCAGGTCGCCGATATAGACGATGTTGTCGTTCTTCAAGCAGTTGGCGCTGCGCACCGACAGCTCCAGCTCGTCCACCTTGCGCAGCAGGTTGCGATTGAACGGCAGGTCGTCGTGGATTTCCTCGTGGCGGACCTGCTGCGGCTCGTCGAAGTTGATGAACAGCTGCAGCTGGTCCTGCAGGATGCGTGAGGCCAGCGCCACCGCGTCTTCCGGCGTCACCGCGCCGTTGGTCTCGACCTGAAGCAGAAGCTTGTCGTAATCCGTCACCTGGCCGACGCGGGTCGGCTCCACGCGGTAGGACACGCGGCGCACCGGGGAGTAGATGCTGTCGACCGGGATCAGCCCGATCGGCGCATCCTCGGGACGGTTGACGCTGGCCGGCTGGTAGCCCTTGCCGAGGTTGACCGTGAACTCCATGCCGAGCTTGACGCCGTCATCGAGCGTGCACAGCACCAGGTCGGGGTTCATGATCTCGATGTCGTGGCCGACGGTGATCTGGCCGGCGCGAACCTCGCCCGGCCCGGTGGCGGTCAGCGCCATGCGCTTGGGACCCTCGCCATGCATCCGCAACGCGAGTTGCTTGATGTTGAGCACGATGTCGGTGACATCCTCGCGCACGCCGGGAATGCTGCTGAACTCATGCAGCACGCCGTCGATCTGCACCGCCGTCACTGCGGCGCCCTGCAAGGACGACAGCAGGATGCGGCGGATTGCGTTGCCCAACGTCATGCCGAAGCCACGCTCAAGCGGCTCGGCAACGATGGTGGCGACGGTCGAAGGATCAGAACCGGGCTCGACGCCGAGTTTTTCCGGCTTGATCAGCGACTGCCAGTTCCTCTGGATGATCGCGCTCTGTTTCATGCGAATTCCTTTATCGACCCATCTGGATCACGCCCGGCCAGCCCTGCTTCTAACCTTTCGCCGCCCCTTGCGCGGGCGCGAACGACAGGCTCAGACGCGGCGGCGCTTGCGCGGGCGGCAGCCGTTATGCGGGATCGGCGTCATGTCGCGGATGGCCGAAATCGAGAAGCCGACCGCCTGCAACGCGCGCAGGGCGCTTTCGCGACCCGAACCAGGACCGCTGACCTCGATCTCCAGCATTTCCATGCCGTGTTCCTTAGCCTTCTTGCCGGCATCCTCGGCCGCCACCTGGGCGGCGTACGGCGTTGACTTTCGGCTGCCCTTAAAGCCGGAGCTGCCGGCCGACGACCAGGCGATGGTGTTGCCCTGCGCGTCGGTTATCGTGATCATCGTGTTGTTGAACGTCGCCGCAACATGGGCGACGCCGGACGTGATGTTCTTGCGTTCCTTCCTGCGGGGACGCGCGGCGGCGGGTTTCGCCATGATCTTTAATCCTGTCTATTCCGGGCAGCTGCGCACCCGACGGCGCGAAGCGGCATACGCTGAGGCGAAGAAGGCGAAGCGCCCTACTTCGTGACCTTCTTCTTGCCGGCGATCGCCACCGCCTTGCCCTTGCGGGTGCGCGCGTTGGTGTGGGTGCGCTGGCCGCGAACCGGCAGGCCGCGGCGATGGCGCAGGCCGCGGTAGCAACCGAGGTCCATCAGCCGCTTGATGTTCATCGCCGTCTCACGCCGCAGATCGCCCTCGACACGGTACTCGCGGTCGATCAGCTCACGGATACGCAGCACCTCGTCGTCGGAAAGCTGGTTGACGCGGCGGCTTTCGGGGATTGCCAACCGGGTGCAGATCTCTTCGGATTTTGCCGGCCCAATGCCGAATATATAGCGCAAGCTGATTTTCACCCGCTTGTTGGTAGGGATGTTCACGCCGGCAATACGCGCCAAGGCTGGTACTCCTGTAATCCCGATCGTCCCGCCTGGTGCGGCATATTCGGGAAATAGCTACGGCAAACTCTGCCCCGAAGGGCCGCAACGGAGGAGGTGGTGCAAAGCACCGAACAGCTCCGGTATTTTTGAACGGTGAGCCATGAGCAAGGCAGATAGTTTCGTGAGGAAACAATCCAGACCTGCACAAGGTCGAAGGTCGCGCACTATACTGTCGCGCCCGCACGAGTCAACGCAGCTAGATCAACTCTTTGTCAATTCCTGACTTTTACTGTGTACAACCGCCAGAACGCCGTCGATCGCTGCGGCAACCTGGTCGATGTCGGCCATACCATCCAACGTTCGAAGCGATCCTCGCGCGGCATAATGTGGCAGGATAGGCGCGGTCTGGCGGTTATAAACATCAAGCCGGGCCTGCACCGTCTCCCGCTTGTCGTCCGCACGGCGGATGAATTTCGACGACCCGCAGACATCGCAGATGCCCGCAGCCGCCGGTGCGTGGAAGCTGTCGTGATAGCCGGTCCCGCACGAGGCGCAGGTGTAGCGCCCGGCGATCCGCTCGATCAGCGCCGCGTCATCGACCTTGAGCTCGATCACCGCATCCAGCGTCAGTCCCTTGTCGGCGAGCAACCGATCCAGCGCCTCGGCCTGCGGCACGGTGCGCGGAAAACCGTCCAGGATGAAACCCTGGGCGCAGTCGGCCTGCCCGATCCGATGCCCGAGCATGCGGATGATGATATCGTCGGACACGAGCTCGCCCGATTCCATGATCGCCTTGGCCTCGCGCCCGACTGGCGAGCCGGCGGCGACCTCGGCACGCAGCATGTCGCCGGTCGAGATCTGCGCGATGCCGTACTTTTCTTGCAGACGCTTGGCCTGCGTGCCTTTCCCCGCGCCTGGTGGCCCGAGAAGTATCAGGTTCATCATCGCCGGCCTTTTACCTTGGCCTTCTTGATCAAGCCTTCATACTGGTGCGCCAGCAGGTGGGACTGGATCTGGGTAACCGTATCCATGGTGACGGAGACGATGATCAGCAGGCTGGTGCCACCGAAGTAGAACGGCAGGCCGTAGCTGTTGATCAGAACCTCCGGCAACAGGCAGACGAGGACAAGGTACAGTGCGCCGATGGTGGTCAGCCGGGTGAGCACGTAGTCGAAATAGTCGGCGGTGTTGCTGCCCGGCCGGATGCCCGGGATGAAGCCTCCATATTTCTTCAGGTTGTCCGCGGTCTCCTGCGGGTTAAACACGACGGCGGTGTAAAAATACGAGAAGAAGATGATCATGGCGGCATACAGCACCATGTAGCCAGGCTGCCCATGCGCCAGTTGCTGGGCAATGGTCTGGACCCAGGAAGGCCCGTTCTGCGAGAATCCGGCGATCGTGGCCGGCACCAGCAGCAGAGAACTCGCGAAGATCGGTGGGATGACGCCGGAGGTGTTGATCTTCAACGGCATGTGCGTGCTGTCGCCGCCGAACATCCGCTGCCCCACCTGGCGTTTCGGATACTGCACCACGATCCTGCGCTGCGCCCGCTCCATGAACACGATGAAGGCGATCACCGCCACCGCCAGAATCACGAAGATCAGCAGGAAGAAGGCCGACAGCGCGCCGGTGCGGCCAAGCTCCAGCAACTGGGCCAAAGCATTGGGCAAATTCGCTACGATGCCGGCAAAGATAATCAAACTGATGCCGTTGCCGACGCCGCGCGCCGTGATCTGCTCGCCCAGCCACATCAGGAACATGGTGCCGCCGACTAGGGTGACGACGCAGGAAAAGCGAAAGAACAGCCCCGGATCGATCACCGCCGCGCCGAAGCTGCCATGCATGCTCTCAAGGCCCACGGCGATTCCGTAGGACTGGAACAGGGCGATCAGCACCGTCAGGTAACGGGTGTACTGGTTGAGCCGCTTGCGTCCGGAATCGCCCTCCTTCTTTAACGCCTCCAATGACGGCACCGCAGCGCTGAGCAGCTGCACGATGATGCTGGCGCTGATATACGGCATGATGTTGAGCGCAAACACGGTCATCCGGCGCAGCGCGCCGCCGGAGAACATGTCAAACTGGCCAAGCAAGCCGCCGCCATGCTGGTTCAGCATCTCGGCCATTACCGAGGCATCGACACCGGGAACCGGCACGTAGGTCCCGACGCGATACACCACCAAGGCGGCCAGAGTGAACCAGATGCGGTTCTTGAGCTCGGTCGCCTTGGAGAAGGCGCCCATGCTCATGCTGGAGGCTAGCTGCTCGGCGGCGGAGGCCATGGGTTTTTCCTAGAAGAAGGTTAGGAAGGCCAAGGTTCTGCCCTGGACCCGCTAAGGGACTAGTCCCTTAGCG
>JANXRT010000167.1 GCA_025356735.1 Acetobacteraceae bacterium
GACCGACCTGACGCAAGTCGAAACGCGAGGATTGAGGACCAAGATGGCCGATACGTCTGTTGTCGCTCGGGATATGGCGAATCTGGGGATCGCTCCGGCGAAGACACACGTCGCCGATCCGACGAAACGCGACTTCCTCAAGCTGATCCAGCTTGCCGGCGCGGCGATCGGCGTCGGTGCCATCGCCTGGCCGTTCATCAACAGCATGAACCCATCCAAGGACGTGCTCGCGGTGTCCTCGCTGGAGGTTGACCTCACCCCGATCGTCGTCGGCCAGGGGATCACCGTGCTGTGGCGCGGCAAGCCGATCTTCGTGCGTCACCGCACGCCGAAGGAGATCGAGGAAGCCACCTCCGTGACGATGGCCCAGCTTTCCGACCCGGCGACCGACGCCTCGCGCACCCAGCCTGGCGAGGCGCAGTGGATCGTGCTGGTCGGCATCTGCACCCACCTCGGCTGCATCCCGGTCGGCAACAAGCCGACCGACGCGCGCGGCGAGTGGGGCGGCTGGTTCTGCCCCTGCCACGGCAGCCAGTACGACACCTCCGGCCGGGTGCGCCACGGTCCGGCGCCGGCCAACCTGGCGGTGCCGCCCTACGCCTTCGAGTCGCCCACCAAGATCAAGATCGGCTGACGCTTCTTTCCAGGCATCGCCGCAGACAAGGGTAAAAACATGGCCGGCCTACACAAGAGCGAGTTCGCCAACCCGGTGGTCAACTGGGTCGATACGAGGTTGCCGATCTTCACCTTCATGCAGAAGGAATACGGCACCTTTCCGACGCCGAAGAATTTCAACTACCTGTGGAATTTCGGCGCGCTGCTGATGGTCAACCTGATGATCATGATCGTCACCGGCATCTTCCTGGCGATGAACTACCAACCGAACGTCGCGACCGCGTTCGACAGCGTGCAGCACATCATGCGCGACGTGAACTACGGCTGGCTGCTGCGCTACGTGCACCAGAACGGTGCCTCGATGTTCTTCATCGTGGTCTTCATCCACATCTTCCGCGGCATGTACTACGGCTCCTACAAGGCGCCGCGTGAGCTGCTGTGGATGTTCGGCGTGACGCTTCTGCTGCTGATGATGGCGACCGCGTTCATGGGCTACGTGCTGCCGTGGGGCCAGATGTCCTATTGGGGCGCCACCGTCATCACCAACCTGTTCTCCGCATTCCCGATCGTAGGCGGCCCGATCGTGACCTGGCTGTGGGGCGGCTTTTCGGTCGACAACCCGACGCTCAACCGGTTCTTCAGCCTGCATTACCTGCTGCCGTTCGTGATTACCGGCGTCAGCTTCCTGCACGTCGCGGCCCTGCACATCACCGGCTCCAACAACCCGCTTGGCATCGACGTGAAATCGCCGCAGGACACGCTGCCGTTCCACCCCTACTACACGGCCAAGGACAGCGTCGGGCTGTGCGTCTACCTGCTGGTGTTCGCGCTGATCGTGTTCTTCGCGCCCGGCATGCTGGGCGATCCGCTCAACTCGGTTCCAGCCAACCCTCTGCAAACCCCGGCCGAGATCGTGCCGGAATGGTACTTCCTGCCGTTCTATGCCATCCTGCGCTCGGTACCCTCCAAGCTCGGCGGCGTGCTGATGATGTTCGGCTCGATCGCCGTGTTGTTCGTGCTGCCGTGGCTCGATACCAGCAAGATCCGCAGCGCCCGGTTCCGCCCGGTCTATCGCCAGCTGATCTGGGTCTGGGTGCTGTCTGTGATCGTGCTCGGCATGGTCGGCGGCCACCGGCCGGAGGGCATCTGGGTGGTGCTTGGCCGCGTCGCCACGGCCTACTACTTCCTGCACTTCCTGGTCATCCTGCCGGTTCTCGGCAAGCTGGAGCGGCCGTTGCCGCTGCCCGAGAGCATTTCGCGGCCGGTGCTGTCGCTCGGCGGCGGACCGCTGCCCGGCGGCGCCACGGCCAAGCCGATGGAGAAAGTCTGATGCGCAACGTGCGTTCCTGGCTCGGTGCCGCCGCACTTGCGTGCAGCGTCGCCGTGCCTGTTCTGGCTCCCTCCATGGCCATGGCTCAGGAAGTCCCGGCGCCGGCAAAGCAGAACTGGAGCTTCTCCGGGCCGTTCGGCAGCTACGACCTCGCCTCCGCCCAGCGCGGCTTCCAGATCTACTCGCAGGTCTGCTCCAACTGCCACTCGATGAACCTGCTCGCCTACCGCCAGCTTTCCGGCATCGGCGTCTCGCCCGAGCAGATAAAGGCGATCGCCGCCGCGGTCACCGTGCCCTCCGGCCTGAACGACCAGGGTGAGCCGGTGGACGGGCCCGGCACCTCGGCCAGCACCTTCAAGCGGCCATTCGCCAACGAGAAGATCGCCCGGATCGCCAACAACGGCGCACTGCCGCCTGACCTGTCGCTGATCGTCAACGCCCGTGAGGGCGGCGCCGACTACATCTACGGCGTGCTCACCGGTTATGCCGACCCGCCGGCGGGCATGAAAATGGGCGACGGCATGATGTACAACAAGCAGTATCCCGGCCACCAGATCGCCATGCCGCAGCCGCTGCATGCGGAACAGATCGACTACTCCGACGGCACGCCGAACACCCTGGATCAGGAGGCGCACGATGTGGTGACGTTCCTGGCCTGGGCCTCCAACCCGGAGATGGTCGAGCGCAAGCAGATCGGCGTGCGCATCGCGCTGTTCCTGGTTCTGATGACGGGCGTTACTTACGCCGTGAAGCGGCAGGTCTGGGCCGACGTCCATTAGTGCCGATGCTATCCGGCCGGTGATCGGGATCATCGGCGGCTCTGGCCTGTATGACATCGAGGGGCTGGAGGACAAGACCTGGCGCGCGGTAGATACGCCATGGGGCGCGCCCTCGGACGAACTGCTGTTCGGCCAGCTGGAGGGTGTGCCCTGCGTGTTCCTGCCCCGCCACGGCCGCGGCCACCCGACCTCGCCGACGCACCTTAACTACCGCGCCAACATCGATGCGATGAAGCGCTCCGGCGTCACTGACATCCTGTCCCTGTCGGCGGTCGGCAGCCTGCGCGAGGACCTGGCGCCTGGGCACTTCGTCATCGTCGACCAGTTCATCGACCGCAGCTTCGCCCGCGAGAAAAGCTTTTTTGGCGACGGCATCGTGGCCCACGTCTCGATGGCGGAACCGGTCTGCCCCCGCCTCGGCGACGTGCTCCTCGACACAGCCCAGGAACTCGGATTGCCGGTGACGCGCGGCGGCACCTATCTGGTCATGGAAGGCCCGCAATTCTCGACCAGGGCCGAAAGCCAGCTCTACCGCAGCTGGGGATGCAGCGTCATCGGCATGACAAACATGCCTGAGGCCAAGCTGGCGCGCGAGGCCGAGATCAACTACGCGACCGTCGCCATGGTCACCGACTTCGACTGCTGGCACCCCGACCACGGCCACGTCACGGTCGAGGCGGTGATCAAGCTGCTGCTCGCCAACGCCGACAACGCCAAGCAACTGGTGCGCCAGGCAATCCCGAAACTCGGCACGCCCCGTGGCCCCTGTCCCGCCGGCTGCGACCGCGCGCTGGACCACGCTATTATCACCGCGCCTGCTTATCGCGATCCGGCCATGGCTGCACGGTTGAGCGTGGTTGCTGGGCGGGTTTTGTAGAAGAAGCAATGGGGCTCTGCCCCGTACCCCGCCGGGGTAGCGCCCCGGGGCGCGAACGTTAGGGTCAGATTCCGTCGAACAGGGCGCTGCTGATGTAGCGTTCGGCGAACGAGCAGATGATGGTGACGATCCGCTTGTCCGCCATCTCCGGCCGCTTGGCGATGCGCAAGGTGGCCGCCAGCGAAGCGCCGGACGAAATGCCGGCCGGAATGCCCTCGGTGCGCGCCAGCCGCCGGGACGTCGCAAAAGCCTCCTCGCCACTGACCTGGATGACCTCGTCATAGGCACCGGTATCCAGGATCTCCGGAATGAAGCCGGTGCCGATGCCCTGGATCGGGTGCGGCGACGGCTTGCCGCCCGACAGCACGGGGCTGGCCTCCGGCTCGACGGCGAAGATCCTTATCGCCGGGTTGCGCGGGCGGAGGATGTGGGAAATGCCGGT
>JANXRT010000182.1 GCA_025356735.1 Acetobacteraceae bacterium
CCCGGCTGGGCATCGATGACTTCTTGAAGACCCATCCCGGCTTCAACGTCGAGATGCTGTCCGCCGACCTCCAGCTGAAGCCCGATGTCGCGCTCTCGATCGCCGGCGACTGGTTCAACAACCGCGGCGTCGACGTGGTGATGGACGTGCCGCTATCCTCGGCGGCGTTCGCCATCGGGGACATGGCGAAGCAGCGCGACAAGCTGGCGATCTTCACCGGCGCCGCTTCGGCCGCGCTGACCGGCGAGAAATGCGGCCCCAACCATTTGCACTGGGCCTACGACACCTGGTCGATGCCGCACGGCACGGTCGATGCGGTGGTGCACGAGGGCGGCGACAGCTGGTTCTTCATCACGGCCGACTACGCGTTCGGGCATTCGCTGGAGAACGACGCCGCCGCCTTCGTGACCTCGGCCGGCGGCCGCGTGCTCGGTAAAGTGCGGGCGCCGTTCCCCGGCGTCACCGATTTCTCGCCCTTCATCGTCCAGGCGCGGGCCAGCGGCGCCAAGGTGATCGGCCTGGCGAATGGCGGCGCCGATACCGTCAACTGCATCAAGCAGGCGGCCGAGTTCGGGGCGGCGAAGGCCGGCCAGCGCATCGCCGGCATGTTGATGCTGCTCAACGACATCCACGGCATCGGCCTGGAAGCGGCGCAGGGAGTGCTGCTGAGCGAGCCGTTCTATTGGAACCTGAACGACGAGACCCGTACCTTCGGCCGCCGCTTCGCGGCCGGGATGCAAGGCAACGCCATGCCCAACTCGGTGCAGGCGGCGCAGTATTCCGCCGTCACCCACTATCTCAAGGCGGTGGCGGCGATGGGGCCGGACCGGGCACAGGCCAGCGGCCGGGCGGCGATCGCACAGATGCGGGCCTTGCCGGTGCAGGACCCGATCTTCGGCAAAAGCGAGATCCGCGCCGACGGCCGCGTGATCCACCCGATGTACCTGTTCGAGGTGAAGGCGCCAGCGCAGTCGAAGGAGCCGTGGGACTATTACAGCCTCAAGCGCACGGTGCCGATCGACCAGGCTTTCCGGCCGCTCGGCGAAGGCAAGTGCGCGCTGGTCCAAATTTGACCATGTTGCATCCTCAGGGGTCCGCCCGGTAGGTTCCCGGTCAACGCCATTCGGCAGTCCGAGATCGGCGACCAGGGAGTCCGTGGATGTTCAAGCACGCTTTGACTGGCGCCTTCGTGGCGATCGCCATCGCCGGTCCGGCGATGGCGGAGCAGGCGCCTGGAGTCACCGCGACCGAGATCAAAATCGGCAACACCGCGGCCTATAGCGGCCCGGCCTCGGCTTATGGCGTCATCGCGCGCACCGAGGCCGCCTACATGCAGATGGTCAACGACGCCGGCGGCATCAACGGCCGCAAGCTGGTCTATGACACGGTCGATGACGGCTACAGCCCACCAAAAACTGTCGAGCAAGTCCGTCGGCTGGTCGAGGAGGACAAGGTCGCCTTCCTGTTCGCGACCATCGGCACCGCGACCAACACGGCGATCGCCAAATACGTCAACTCGCACAGCGTGCCACTGCTGTTCCTCGGCAGCGGCGCCAACAAATGGGGCGACTACAAGCAGTTCCCGTGGCTGATGGGATGGCAGCCGAGCTACCGCACCGAGGCACAGATCTACGCGCGCTACATCTTGGCCAACCGGCCGAACGCCAAGGTCGGCATCATCTACCAGAATGACGACTTCGGAAAGGACTACGTGCTCGGCATCAAGGACGTGCTCGGCGACCGCTACGACGCCATGGTCAAGACGGTGTCCTACGAGGTTACCGACGCAACTATCGACAGTCAGATCGTCGATCTCAAAAGCTCCGGCGCCGACGTGCTGATGACCGCCGCGACGCCAAAGTTCGCCGCCCAGACCATTCGAAAGGTCGCCGATATCGGCTGGCACCCGATGCAGTTCCTGACCAACGTTTCCATTTCAGTCGGCTCGGTGATCGAGCCTGCCGGAGTGGAGCGCGCAGTCGGGATCATCAGCGCCGCCTACCTCAAGGACCCGACCGACCCGACCTGGAAGGACGATGCCGGCATGCTGCAATGGCGCGCCTTCATGGCGAAGTACATGCCGGGCGCCGATCTGACCGAGGCCGGCAGCGTGTTCGCCTACGGCGTGACGTTCACCTTACATCAGGTGCTGAAGCAGGTCGGCGACGACCTCTCGCGTGAGAACATCATGCGCCAGGCGGCAAGCCTGAAGGAGCTCACGGTGCCGGTGCTGCTGCCTGGCATAACGGTGCACACCAGCGCGACCAACTTCCACCCGATCACCCAGATGCAGCTGCAAAAGTGGAACGGCAAGACCTGGGCGCTGTTCGGCGAGGTGCTTTCGGGTTCCGGCAGCTAGGCTGCCAATCGCGCGACAGGTGACCAACCTTGGAACGGCGCGCTATCGTTGCCGCCGAACCAAGGATGGAACTTCGAAAGATGGCTTTTCTGACCGAACCTGAACCGGCCCGCGGCGTTGTCTTGCCCATCCTGCCGGGCGTCGGCCGGATGGTCGCGGCCAATCCGGGCCCGATGACCTATCACGGCACCAACACCTATCTGATTGAAACGCCTGAGGGCCTTGCGGTGCTGGACCCGGGGCCGGATAGCGCCGTGCACGTGAAGAACCTGCTGGACGCCACCGGCGGCGCGGTGAAGCACATCCTGATCAGCCACACCCATCACGACCATATCGGCGCCGTGCCGGCATTCCAGAAAGCCACCGGCGCGCCGACCATCGGTTTTCAAACCAGCGCCGACGACAGCTTCACCGCCGACATCAGGCTCGACGATGGCGACAGCTACGCCGGCCTGACGGCGATCCATACGCCGGGCCACGCCGCCGACCATATCGCACTGGCGATGAATGCGACCGACGGTACCCGCGTGCTGTTCAGCGCCGACCACGTGATGTCGTGGTCGAGCAGCGTCGTCAGTCCGCCCTTCGGCGACATGGCGGCCTATTTCAACAGCTTGAAACTTCTTCTCGACCGCGACGACGACCTCTATCTGCCAGGCCACGGCCCGCCGCTGTCCAACCCGCGCGACCTGGTGCGCGACCTGGTGCATCACCGCGAGGCGCGCGAGCAGGCGTTGCGCGAGGAGCTGTCGCGCGGTCCGGCGACCAGCCACCAGCTGATGAACGCGCTGTATTCGCAGACCGACATGCGCCTGCGCCGCGCCGCCGAGCGCAATGTGGTAGCGCATCTGCTGAAGCTGGAGGGCGAAGGCAGCGTATTGCGGGAAGGAGAGCTTTGGAAGGCAGCATAAGGCTGGGCTCTCCCACCACGGTCATTCCAACTGCCGAAGGCGGCAGTCGGAACCTTCGCCCGCTACGCCCAGACCCGCCAAGGGGCAGTCCCCCCTTGCAACCCCGACTAAGTCAGGCGCACCGGGGCGCTACCCCAATTCTTGAAGGTGGGGCGGGGTTTGGGGCAGAGC
>JANXRT010000186.1 GCA_025356735.1 Acetobacteraceae bacterium
CGTCGCCTCGCCGCCGCCGAACAGCCGGATCGTGTACAACGCGCCGAGGGTGAACACGTCGACCAGCGGCAGCTCCTTCAGGCGCAGCGAGTAGCTGACCGAGATCACTGCATAGAGCCCGATGATCCAGGCGACGTGGCCGATCTGCGCCAGGCCGATGCCGGCGGCGAGCAGGATAAACGCCGCCAGCACGCCAACCGGCAGCGGGATGGTGCCGCGGGCGAACGGGCGCAGGCACTTGCGCGGATGTGCCCGGTCGGCGGCGATGTCGAGCAGGTCGTTGATCAGGTAGATCGCCGAGGCCGTGCAGCAGAAGGCGCAAAACATGAGGATGCCACCGATCCAGGCAGAGGCCTCGGTGAGCGCATGGGCGGTGAGTATCGGCACCAGGGCGAGGATGTTCTTGACCCATTGATGCGGCCGCATCGCGCGGAGCAGCTCGGGCAGGATTTTCGGCTGGTCGGCGATGACCAGCTCGACGGGGATGGTGTCGTGCACCTGTTCCACGATCGCGGCGGGTGCGTTGACGACGATGGCCGAACCGGCCTGCGCCCAAACCGCGAGGTCGCTGCGCGCGTTGCCGGCATAGGCGAAGTTCCGCGCCCCGAAGCGTGCCACCAGGGCGCGCGCCTTGGCTTCCCCCTTCAGGTTGCAGGTGCCGTCGGAGGCGATCGTCTCATCGAATATTTCGAGGTGATCGGCTATGGCGTCGGCCACACGCTGATCGGCGGCGGTCGCCAGCACGAGGTATCGCCCGACCGCCTTCTGCGCCCGCAGGTAGGCGAGCAGGGTTCCGTTGAACGCCAGCAGGGCGGGATCCATGGAAGCGGCGGCGGCGACGGACTGCTTGAATTCCGCCCGTCCGCGCAGCAGTGCCGACAGGGTCGAAAACAGCCGCAGGCTGGTGGCGAGCGCAAGGAGCCCCTCCAGCAGCATGTCGGAGCGGATCAGCGTGCCATCGAGGTCGACGCACAGCGGCAGCGCCAGGATGTCCGGCGAGATGGCCGAAACCGGCGGAGCAACAGCCGCTGAAACGGAGACGGCGGTCATCCCGGCTCTTGGGTGTGGGCGATGCCGCAAATCGGATGGCCTGGGGTCATTGGCCAAGGCCGTCGGCACAGGGCGCCGGACAGGACAGGTGAACCTGATCGAAATCCGCGACGAAGGCACTCGCGATCGGGATGTTGTCGGCTCCTACCAGAACCGCCAGGACCAGCACGACACCGATATAGGCGCGGCCCGGCCATCGCTTCGCGCTCAGCCAAGGTGCCAGGCCGGCGGCCAGGCCGAAGATCAGGAAATGCATGTGCGCGGCATACAGATAGAGGCTGCCGCGGAACTGGAAATCGAGGTGGAACAGCAGGTTGAACACGAGCGCGGCGGCCAGGCCGCCGGCGACAATGCGATAGCGAGGGTGCAGCAGCGCCGCCGCGGTGCCGGTGGCGCAGAACGCCAGCCACAGCGGGGCGGCGATCTGGCCGGCCAGCGGAAAGGCGTATTCGCGGAAATCGCGCATGTTCACACCTTCGGGGAGCATCAGCCAGCTAAAGTTCGGCGAAACAAAGGAAAAGGTGAAAAAGGTCAAAAGGACCTCTCCGGGCCCGGTGCGGGGCCCTTTGGTCTGCAGCCAGAACACGTGCTTCAGGGCAAGCAACGGATCCTTGAGCTCCTCGCGAAGCACGTTGTGCCACACCGCAACGGCCAGGATGACGATCAGCACCAGCAGGATGAGGCCAAACAGGATGCAGCGCCTGACGGCGAGCCGTAAGCCTTCCGATCGCCACGCGACCAGCAACTCGGCCAGGAACGTCTGCACCACGTTGGTGATTGTGGTGCCGAACGTCAGCACGCCAGCCACGTAGCGCAGCCGGCGAAACCGCGTGGCATCCCTGAGCCGGGCCTGCGCGATTACCCAGGTTAGGATGATCGAGAAACTGGCGATGCCGTAGGTTTCGGTGATGATGGAGGTAAATATCTGCGAGCCGGTAACGATGAACAGCAAAGTGAGCGCCGCCGCGATCGGCCGATCAATCGGCGCTTTGCGCAAAAAGACGAAACATAGCGCAACGCTGGCGGAGCCGAACCCGGCCATCAGGAGTGCGGCGGCCTCCTTGGCAGTCAGACCAGCCAGCAGCAACGGCCAGGCCAGCGGGCGCAGGAGAACGAGCAGCGGATGCTTGACGTTGAGAAAATCGGGCGGCGTCACCGCCAGCGCGTCGACCGTCCGGATTGGATCGAAGTCGAACGCCAGGTTGTAGTAGTCGAGGTAGGCACCCTGGGCGAGCCGAAATGCCAGGACGCCATAGAGCGCCAGCGACAACAGAACCAGCACCGCCAAGAACGACCAGTCCTTGAGATCGAAATCGCCTTCGACGCCCGGTGCGGGCCTCGCGCCCCGATACCTCGTCGCTGAAACTACCTGATCCAAAATAGGTCTCGAATGACAAAGTGAAAAAATTTGGGTTCGAAGCGCGGCCCGGGCAGCGATGTTCGGCGGCGACTCCCGTCAGGTCGCCTCGGGCAATACCGGGTCGCCGAGCACCCGGCGATAGATGTATTTCAGTGGCCGCTTGACGCCGATCTTCTCCGCCGTTCGGCGTATCCAGGGGATGAAGACCTGATCGACCTCGATGCTCAGCAGCGTGGATGCGGTGGCGATCGGGTTGCGGCGGAAGTAGCGAGCCAGGAAGCGGATGTATTCGGGGCGGGTGAAGACCTTGGCGTTGCCGCCGATCTTGGCCACCAGCGGCGTGAAGCGCGGATAGAGCTGCGTGTTGATCAGCCGCGTCTTCATGAAGTTGCCGATCAACAGGTCGTCGAGAAAACCCCACGTCACGGTTTCCATCAGCGACCGGCGTGGCACGATGAACTCGATCCCGCGGCGCTTGCCGATCGGGGCGCGGCCCGGTGGGTTGAGATCGACCGTGCGAGTCGCGCCGCCCACCGTGAAGCTGACGAAATCGATGTAGCGGCGCACCAGCTGGAACTTGCGCATGAATGTCTCGACCCGCGGCCATTCTTCCTCCGATAGCGTCTCGTTCCAGTCATCCTCCCCGGTTTGGGCGGTGATCTGGCTGCGGTCGGAGGTATGCTCGGGATGGTTGGCGGTGACGACGCCGGTATCGAGATCGACGGTCGCGAAGGGCTGGATGATGCGGATGTCGGGTCGGTGCCAGTCGCCCTGGATGTCGGACCAGGTGACCCGGTACGGGTTGGCCCAGACGGAGTCGGACCGGACGTAGATATGCTGGGACGACGACACGCAGAAGCTGCCGACGCCGAGCGACTCGGCGATACGGGCGGTGCGCCAGATCATGCCGCGCTTGCGCTCGTCCGGCGGTCCCGCCAGGGATTTCCCCTGCGCGTCAACGAAGTTGAACATGTCGGCATCGATCGCGCACAGCGCCAGCATGTAGGTCCGCGAGCGGTCGTGCTGCCTGACAAGGTTGCGGATGAAGCTTGTTTCCCCGCATAGCGGCGAATCGTTGAGGTTGACCAGCAGGCTGTCGCCCGCCTGGATCAGCAGGATGCCGTCCTGGTTCATGTTGTCGATGCACATCACCCGGACGCCGGACGACAGCGCGAACCACTCACGGTATTTCAGGATCGTCACGTCGAAGCCGTCGGCGCGCAGCGCGTCGGCTATTTCCGGACTGTAGTGGTCTGGCAGCAGCATCTTCTTGCCTCGGCTGAGCGCCGCCAGGGAGTCGTGGTGCAGGTGATCCGGATGGCCATGCGAAATCCAGTAGTATTCCGCTTGCTTCACCGTTTCGATCTGCGTGTTCGACAGAGGGTGATCCAGCGCCCAGCTTCCGAAATAGCAGGTGCCGAACAGCCATGGATCGGTCGCGAGCACAGGGCGGCCATTCTCGGAGACCAGGATGGACGCGTTGCTCAGGGTTTCGAAGGTGTGACCCATAAACTATCCGGTACCATAAAGTTTGCTTTTCGTAACCAAATGCGATTAACATGGGAATAATACGTTTGCAACGACTTAATATAAGACATAGCTCGGCGATAGTTCCAAAAAAAGATTTTGACGGAAACGAATGATCTACGGCGGCACGAGCTGTCTTCAGAAATTTCATCAACCGCGCACAGCATTCAGGCCAACATGTTCATCGACGCGCGAACCCTTCCGCAGGGCACGGTTTTAGAGGCAGCGGTATGCATCGTCGGCGCCGGCGCCGCGGGAATAACGCTCGCGCTGTCGTTGCACGAGGCCGGTATCACGACGGTCGTCCTGGAAAGCGGCGATCTCGAGTTCGACGGAGCCACCCAGGACCTGGATGGCGGTGCCGTCGTCGGCCTGCCCAACTATCCGCTCGACACCTCAAGGCTGCGCTATTTCGGCGGCACGACGAACCATTGGGCGGGCTGGTGCCGGCCGCTCGACGCCATCGACTTCGAGCCCCGGGCCGGCATTCCGCTGAGCGGATGGCCGCTGCGCCGGACCGACTTGGTGCCCTTCTATAAACGTGCCCAAAAACTGTGCGAACTCGGCCCGTTCGACTATGACGATCCGGACGCCTGGATCCGCGAGACCGGCGCATCGGGCCAAAAGTTCGATCCCGCCCGGCTGAAGACCGCCATCTTCCAGGTCAGCCCACCGACGCGGTTTGGTCAGACCTACCGCGAGGCGCTGCGCCGATCGGAGGCCGTCAAGGTTTGCCTGAACGCCAACGCGGTCGATCTCGAAAGCAACGCGAACGCCTCGTCGGTCGATCGGGTGAAGGTGAAATGCCTTGACGGACCGGCGTTCTCGGTGCGTGCCGGATACGTCGTGCTGGCGACGGGCGGGCTGGAGAACGCGCGCATCCTGCTGCTCGCCGACAAGGTCCGGCCCGCCGGCCTGGGCAACGACCACGACCGGGTCGGACGCTGCTTCATGGACCATCCGTGGTTCCGGCGCGCCGCCATCGCGCGGTTCACCCATCCCGATCCCGCGCTGCCGCTGATGTTCGATGAAGTGGCGCTGCGCGGCACGACCGTGTTCGGGACCCTGGCGGCCGGTACGCCGCAACCCGCGGGCGAGCCCGTCGCCGGCGGCTTTCGCATCGTCATGCAGAGGTTGTATCGCGTCATCGACGGCATCGACTCGCTGCGTACGGTGACCGGCGCGCTATCCGGCCTGTCCGTACCGGCGCATCTCTGGGACCACCTCGGCAGCATCCTGGAAGACCGCGACGCGATAGCCGACGCGCTCTACCGAACCATGACCGGATGGCGAACCAGCCCGTTCGCGCCGGCGATGCCTGCATCCGGGCCGGTGACCGGCGCGGTGCTCGACATCAACATGGAGCAGGCTCCCAACCCCGCGAGCCGGGTCACGCTGTCGCGCAAGCGCGACGCGCTCGGGCAAAACCGCCTGGCGCTGGACTGGCGCCTGAGCGACGTCGACCGCGAGACCTATCTGCGGGCGCAGCGGATGGTGGCGCTGGAGTTCGGCCGGCTGGATATCGGCCGCGTCAACGCCAAGCCCCTGCCCGAAGCCGGATGGCCGTCGGACATGGTTGGCAGCCGGCACCATATGGGCACCACGCGGATGTCGGACGACCCGAAGACCGGCGTCGTCGATGCGACCGGCCGGGTGCACGGCATTGCCAACCTGTATGTCGCCGGCAGCTCGGTGTTTCCGACATCGGGCTATGCCAACCCGACCTTGACGATCGTCGCCTTGGCGCTGCGCCTCGGCGACGAGTTGCGGCGGCTGGTGGCATGAGGGCGACGAAGCAAACTAGGCGTCGCGTGCTCCAATGGGTTGGAGCCGGCCTGGCGGCCAGCAGCTTCGGCACATTCGCGCCCTCGCTCCTGTCCGGCGCAATCGCGATCGGGCGGGCCTACCTTTCCAGTCCGGCCGGAGCGGGCCTGACATTGGTGATGCTGCGCGCTGGCATCGCCAACAGCCCCGTGCAGGCCAGGGACTGGTTTCAGCGCGAAGTGGCACGGAATTTCGCCGACGGCGACGTGGTGATGGTCGAAGGCTGGATGCTGGCGCGGATCGAGGCGCAGGCCTGTGCCATGCTGTATCTGGAAGCGGAGGCCTGATAGGCGTCAGGGCAGCCGCAGCAGAACGAAGTCGGAGCCGCGCGCGACCGTCCGGGACCCTGCCGGCAGGTCACCCTGGAACCTTTCCGGGTAGAGCAGCAGAAGGTAATCCGGCGGCGGTATCCCGGCGCCGTTCGATGGCAGCGGCGAACGCAGCGCGCCGATCCCGGCGACCATCGCGTTGAGATCGGTGGCCGTAGGCGTCTTGAACGGGTTGGCGCCCTGGAAACGCTTGATCGGTGCGACTGCCGCCACCACCCGCATCGGCTGCTGGAACGGATCGGACCAGGTCGCCGGCACGAAGACGGCGTGGCCAAGCGATGTCAGCGACACGGCATGCTTCAGCGGAGGCTGCCACAAGGCGAGGCCGGCGGCATCGCCGTAGTCGATCGAGGGATACGGCGCGGCTGTCGCGGCATACAGGGTGGCGCCGTCCGGAACCAACCGGAACGCGTTGGTCATCGTCGCCAGCCGCGCATCCGCCGAAATCCAGGCAGCCGTTATCGCCGCCGAGCGCACCGCCAGCAGGACGAGCGCGCCCAGGCCGACGAGCCAGCTTTCCCGCCGGCCGATGCCCACGATGCGCGTGCTGGCGATGGCGACCAGGAGAATGGCGATCGGCAGCCTGGTGTCTGCCTGCTCGGCGCCGAATATGTAGAACGGCATGGCGACGAAGGTCGCGACCAGCAGGCCAAGCGGCAGGGCCATCGGGAACGCCACGCGCAACCGCCGCCGCCAGGCCGCGAACACGACCACGGCCAGCACCGGCACCAGCGTCACCACATCGAGCCAGCCAATCGTTGTCAGAAGGCTGCGATAGGCGACGAGCGGCTTCCAGCCGAGGCCGCCGTGATAGGCCATCGCCTGCCGCGCCTCGCCGGCGGCGGGCGAGACAGCGGCGAACACAGCCAGCACGAACACGAACGGTAAGGCCGATACGGCAAGCCCCCGCACGGCGGCCATGGGGTCCGTCCGCCGCGTGCGAAACGCTCGTTGCAATTCCATTCCCGCGACGACGATGGCGAATAGCCCAACCGCGACCAGATGGCAGAACAGCAGTACCACCGCCATGGCGCCGCCCCAGGCCAGGCGCCACGCCACATGCCGCTCGCGCAGCAGAACCCAGCCCGCCACCGCCCACAGCATCAGTCCGATGCCGAGCAGGTAGTTCAGGAAGCCGTAAAGGAAAATCCAGTTGTAGAGAAAAAAACCAGCCAGCAGGGGCCAGGCCGACAGCCGCCGGTGCAGGGCGAAATGCAGGGCGACCGTGCCGGACAGCATCACCGCCAGCACCAGGCCGAGGAACACCCGGCCGGCAACCAGGATCGGGAGGTACCGCGCCAGCGGCGCCATCACCACGTCCATGCCAACATTCGGCAGCAGAAAGCTGCCCTGCTCGTAATGCGCCCGCAGGAACGCCGACCCGGGCAGCGACGCCAGGATGTCGGCCCGGGCGAGATGGAAGGGATAGTCGTGCAGCGGTGGCACGGCGACCGCGAATAGCGGGATCAGGGCGAGCAGCAGCACCGCGGCGCCGCCGGCCATGAGACGTCTGTTGTCAGGGGAATTCATGCGACACCGGAAGTTTGTTTGTTCGTAACAAACTATCCGGACAGTAAGTAGAAAAAATTGGGCTCTGCCCCAAACCCCGCCCGGGGAGCGCATCCCTCAAGTGTAGGGATTCAAAGGGGCGACGTCCTCCGCAGGCATTCCAACTGGCCGAAGGCGGCCAGTCGGAACCTTTGCCTGCTCCGCCCCTTTGCGGGTTTGGGCAGAGCCCAAGCTTTCTTGCTTATCCCATATGCAGAAAATCCAGCACCCGCTGCCGGACCTCCTGCTTGGGAAAGATCGCGTTCAGCACCCGCGCCCGGGTCAGCGGGTCGCTGGCGAAGAAGCGCTCATAAAGCACCTGGCGACTGCCGAAGGCGCTGAGTGCCACGTCCCAGCCGAGATGAAACAGCCCGACGCGGTCGCGGGCGCTGGCTGTGTCGGTGGCCAGATATTGTTCGATATGGCCGGCCAGTGGGCCCTGCATATCGCGCTCGCTAGGCGTCAGCAGGAAGCTGGAGGAGCCGAGCAGCTGCAGGATCTCGATCATCCGCGGGTAGGCGGTCATGAACAGGTTGCGGGTGCTCTCGATCGGCACGATGTCCGGGCACATCACGCCCCATTCGTCCAGGCTGGCGTCGGCTTCGGCGGCGCGCATGCAGGCCTTCATCAGCACCGTGGTCAGGGTCAGCTCCGCCAGCATCGCCTCGGTATGCGGCAAATGCGCGTTGCCGAGCGTTTCGGTCATCAGCAGCGCCAGGCCGAGCACGAACTCGCATTTCGCCAGGTTCTTGGCGGCGCCCTGATGCGCGGAATGGGCCGACGAGTGCGTGCGCTGGGCGGTGTTGTTGAGCCGGTCCACGTCGCCGAGGAGGAACACACGCTCCCACGGCACCAGCACGTCGTCGAAGAACACGATGCAGTCCATCTCCTCGAACCGCGAGCTCAGCGGGTGCTCGAAATGGCTTCGTCCTTGGTCGAAGCTCTGGCGACAGAGAAAGCGCAGCCCCCTCGTCGCGCATGGGATGGCGAAGTTCATCACGAACGGGTTGTGGCCGTCGGCATGCTGCGCGGCGCGCGGCGAATACACCGCGATCTCGTCCGATAGCGGCCCGAGCGTCGCCAGCACGCGGGCGCCGCGCACGACGATGCCGGCATCGGTCTCGCGCACCACCTGCAAGGCCGTGCCGTCCTGCAGGTTGAAGATGCCCGAGACGTTGCGGCTGCGCTGCAGGTTGATCAGCGAATGCGTCAGCGTCAGGTCGTTGTCGCGGATGTGGCGGTGGTAGCAGCGCATGTTCCCGCCGAAGCCGGTTCGCCCTTCCTCGAAATAATCCGCCGCGGCGGCCCAGGCCGAGACCGTCACGTTCATGAAGTCCGGCGAGCGTCCCATCATGCCGCAGGTTGCGCGCGCCCAGGCCAGCATCATGACGCGCCGGCGCTCCAGGTCCACGTGGGTGCGCGGGATGAGGAACGACATCCCGGCCGGCGCGCCGCCCTCGGGCGGGGTGAACACCATCTGATCGCGCCGCGCCGCGTCGTATTGCATGTCATACAGGGCGGCGATCGCCTGAGCGCCACCGCGCAGCCCGGGATGCGTCGTGACATCGCGGACGCGCTCGCCGTCGAGCCAGATTTCGCAATCCTGCGCCCGAATGCGGTCGAGATACTGTTGCCCGGTACGTGCCGGCATCGCGGTCCTCCCTTGACTTTCGGGCAGCATGCGCCGCCGATCGGGTTATGAGAACTCGTGTTCGCGCCACGAGGCCGCCGGATACCGCGCGCGAAAACCTGCTCGCATAGGGAGCTGCATGGATTTCTCCGCCCTGCTGCTGTCGCGCATCCAGTTCGCCTTCACGATTTCCTTTCACATCATATTTCCTGCCTTCACGGTCGGGCTCGCCGCCTGGCTGACGGTGCTGGAGGGCGCGCATCTGTGGACCGGCCGGCCGGTCTATCGCCGGCTGTTCGATTTCTGGCTGCGCGTGTTCGGCATCGCCTTCGGGCTTGGCGTGGTCTCGGGCATCGTCATGGCGTTCCAGTTCGGCAGCAACTGGAGCGAGCTCTCACGGCGCACCGGGGCCATCCAGGGGCCGCTGCTCGCCTACGAGAGCTTCACCGCGTTCGCGCTGGAGGCTAGCTTCTTCGGCGTGCTGATCTTTGGCCGCCCACGCGTGCCGAAGGCCTTCTATCTGTTCGCCTGCGCCATGGTGACGCTCGGCACCTCGTTATCGGCGTTCTGGATCCTGATCAACAACTCCTGGATGCAGGCGCCGACCGGCTTCGCGATGACCGCCGACGGCGTGTTCGAGCCGACCGACTGGATGGAGATCCTCTTCAACCGGGTTTCGGTGATCCGGTTCGCGCACATGCTGCTCGGCGCCTACGTGACCACCGCGTTCTGTGTCGCGGCGACCGGCGCCTGGCACAGCCTGCGCGGCAACGCCCGGCCCGAGGCGCGCGCCATGCTTGCCTGGGGCCTCGGCCTTGCCGCGTTGCTGGTGCCGGCGCAGATCTTCCTGGGCCATCTCGCCGGCGACTACGTCCATGACAGGCAGCCGGCCAAGTTCGCCGCCATCGAGGGACGGTGGGAGAACCAGGCGCCGGCGCGCGAAATCCTGTTCGCCATCCCCGACCCGGCCAACGAGCGCAATTTTTTCGAGGTTGCCGTGCCGGTGCTCGGCAGCGTCATCGGCTCGATGAGCCTGACCGCGGAGCAGACCGGCATCCTGAACCTGCCGCCGGATCAGCGGCCGCCGATGATCATCCCGTTCTTCGCCTTCCGCATTATGGTCGGCTGCGGGTTCCTGATGCTCGGGCTGGCCTGGCTCGGCAGCTTCCTTGGCCTGCGCGACCGGCTGGAGCGCCAGCGCTGGCTGCTGTGGGCGATCTTCCTCGCCTTCCCGCTCGGCTTCGTCGCGACCCTGGCCGGATGGTTCACCGCCGAGGTCGGGCGGCAGCCCTGGGTGGTCTACGGCCTGCTTCGCACCAGCGACGCGGTGACGCCGTTCCTGACCGCGCCCACGGTCGCCATCAGCCTCGCCGTGTTCGGCGCCATCTACGCGCTGATCTTCGCCGCCGGCACGATCTACATCTACCGGCTGCTGCGCGCCGGGCCGCTTCCGGTGCCCGACCTGGTGCCGGGCGAGACCAACCCGAAGCGGCCGCTGTCGCTACCCGGTTCGGCACCCGGAATTGCGGCCCCATCGCCGGCCGCCGAGTGATGTGGCAGTGGACCCTGGCCGAATTTTGGGCCGGCGTGCTTGGCCTGGCGCTGCTGCTTTACGTTCTGCTCGACGGCTTCGACCTGGGCATCGGCATCCTGTTCCCGTTCGCGCCGGACGAGGCTGCCCGGCGGCACATGCTGGCCTCGATCTCGCCGGTCTGGGACGGCAACGAAACCTGGCTGGTGGTCGCGGGCGCAACCTTGTTCGGCGCCTTCCCGCTAGCCTACTCGATCCTCATCCCGGCCTTCTATCTGCCGGTGCTGGTGATGCTCGGCGCGCTGATCCTGCGTGGCGTGGCGTTCGAGTTCCGCCATCGCAGCCGCCGGCTGCGCCGCCTGTGGGATGCCGGGTTTATCGGCGGATCGTACGCCGCGACCTTCGCCCAGGGCGCCGCAGTGGGTGCCATGGTGCAGGAGCTTCCGGTCACCGGCCACCTCTATTCGGGCGGAAACTGGAGCTGGTTCTCACCGTTCGCGGTGCTGTGCGGCATCGGGTTGTGCCTCGGCTACGCCATGCTCGGCGCCGGCTGGCTGACCTCCAAGACCGAGCGGGACGCGCGTGACCTCGGCTACCGGGTTCTGCCCTGGGCGTTCGGTGGCGTGCTGCTGTTCCTTGCCGCCGCCTTCGCCTGGTGCCTGCTGGCCGACCTGCGGGTGCTGCATCGCTGGATCGAGCTTCCGTACCTGGTCGTTTTCCCGATCGTCGGCCTGATCGCCTGCGCCGCGATGGTCCGAGCGATCCGGGCGCGGTGGGACTGGCTGCCGTTCCTGGCCGGCGCCGCGATCTTCGCCGCCGCCTTCGGCACCCTGGCGGCCTCGTTCCTGCCCTACATGGTGCCGTTCTCGCTGACCATCGCGCAGGCGGCGGCGCCGGAAAGCAGCCTGCGCTTCCTGTTCTGGGGCGCCGGCATCATCGTGCTGCCGATGACCCTGATCTACACCTGCGTCGTATATTTCGTGTTCAAGGGGAAAACCATCGTCGCCGACTACCATTAGGAACGGAGACGCGCACCCGAAGGACCCAACCCATGGCCGACAGCCCGAACCCGACGATGCAGGACCTTCCGATTGGCATTGAAGCGGGCGGCATGGAGGCGACCGGCGAGCGCCACGAGTTCGACAGCATGGGCCGGGTTGGGGTGCCGGCGCACCGCTACTGGGGCGCGCAGACGCAGCGCAGCCTGCAGCACTTCTCGATCGGCAACGACCGCATGCCGAAGGAGGTCTATCACGCCTACGGCACCGTCAAGAAAGCTTGCGCCCTGGTCAACCAGGCCGACGGCCGGCTGGACGCCTGGAAGGCCGACGCCATCGTGCGCGCCGCCGACGAAACCATCGCGGGCGCGCTCGACGAGCATTATCCGCTGTATGTTTGGCAGAGCGGATCCGGCACCCAGAGCAACATGAACGTCAACGAGGTGATCTCGAACCGGGCCATCCAGCTGCTCGGCGGCGAGATCGGCAGCCAGCATCCGATCGGCCCCAACGACGACGTCAACATGTGCCAGAGCAGCAACGACACGTTTCTGACGGCCATGCACATCGCCGCCATCACCGAGATCGACGGTCGCCTGCTGCCGAAGGTTGCGGAGCTGACCGCCACGATCGAGGCAAAATCGAAAGAATGGATGGGCATCGTCAAGATCGGCCGCACCCACCTTCAGGACGCCGTGCCGTTGACGGTCGGGCAGGAGTGGTCCGGCTACGCGGCACAGCTGCGCGCCTGCATGGATCAGGTCGTGGCCAGCAGATCGGGGCTGCTCGAACTGGCGCTCGGCGGCACCGCGGTCGGCACCGGGCTGAACGCGCCGGCGGGATTCAGCGTCAAGGTCGCGGGCACGATCGCCGGGCTGACCGGCAAACCCTACGTCACGGCGCCCAACAAGTTCATGGCACAGGGCTCGCTCGACGCCATGGTGCGCGCCAGCGCGGCGTTGCGCGGCCTCGCCGTCGCGCTGATGAAGATCGCCAACGACATGCGCTGGCTGGCGTCAGGCCCGCGCTGCGGCCTGGGCGAGCTCGAACTGCCGCCGAACGAACCCGGCTCCTCGATCATGCCGGGCAAGGTCAACCCGACCCAGTGCGAGGCGATGGTGATGATCGCCATCCAGGTGCTGGCCGACGACAGCGGCACCGCCCTCGCCGGCAGCCAGGGCAACTTCGAGCTCAACGCGATGCGGCCGATCATCATCAACAACTTCCTGCATTCGGCCCGCATCCTGGGCGACGGCTGCGAGATGTTCCGCCTCCACTCGGTCGAGGGCACCCGGCTGAACGAGAAGAGGATCGCCGAGTACGTCGCGGGCAGCGTTATGCTGGTGACAGCGCTTAGCCCGGTGACCGGCTACCACAAGGCGGCCCATATCGCCGAACACGCGATGGCCGAGGGGCTGACCCTGAAGGACGCGGCGCTTCGGTCGGGGGTCGTGACCGAGGCGCAGTTCGATGAGCTGGTCGATCTTCGGGCGATGATTGGTGATGGGTTGGCTGGGGCGTAGCAAGCATGGGGCGCATCCGTTAAGCGCCGTGCCTACTTGGCCAGTTCCATTAGCTTGCGTATTTCGAATGCTTTCGGCGAGGCGAGGAAATTCCCGACGGCGCCGGCTCCCAGGGCCTCGGCCTTCGCCTGGATGCGCTCGGGCGGAACCGGGTGGCTCCAGCTGCCCAACGGCGCGTCGCAGCGGCGGACAATGACGGCTCCGTCGTCGAGTTCGACCGTCAGCTCGACATGCATCCGGTCGAGCCGACCGGAAATGGCCGGGTCGCCGACCAGTGAAATGCGGTCCAGCAATGTGACCATGTCGGCGGCGAAGCGCCGCGAGTCGGAGAAGCTGGTTGGGTCGACCTTCCCGTCGAGCAGCGCCACGGCGGCGGTGTACTGCCAGGAGAATTTGCCGTCGAGACCGCTCTCCGGCTTCGGCCGGTCGATATAGGGCATCGGCGGCGTTCGCAGCCCGACCCGACGGATGCGGCTGGCCGCGTCGCCGGTGATCGCCTCATGCGCTTCGAGTGCGGAAGTAATGGCGAAGTGGGTGGCAAACTGCGACGGAAACAGCTTCCACGCCGGCCCGGGATCGAGCGCCCGGCCGGTCGCTATCGGAGCAAGCAGGTGGGACGGATCGAAGGTCGCGCCGAACAGCGAAACCCCCCAGCCACGCGGGCCGCCGAGCGCGTCGGGGTTGGCGGTGAAACCGGCGGCGGCCAGCATCGCCGCCTCGACGCCGTTCGCCGCCCCGTCGCCGCAATGCAGCGCCTTGGTCATCGAGCCGATATTGGCCATCAGGCCGCCGCAGCGTGAGGCTGCGATCCCGGCGGCGGCGGCCAGACGCTCGCCGGTCAACCCGAGCAGGTCGCCGCAGGCCAGCGCGGCGGCGACCGCGCCGACGGCGCCGGGCGGATGCATCGACAACCCGGCCGGCTCGATCTGCCCGGATGCTAGGCGCAAGCGTCCTTGCGCCTCGATGCCCTTGGCAAGCGCGCGCAGCACGGCCAGGCCCTGGGGGCCGGCGCCCTGCCGCTCGCGCAGCTCGGCCAAGGCGAGGATCGCGGGCAGCAGGGGCGACAGCGCGTGATTGGGCGGGTTCCACATCGGCTCGAAGTCGAGCACGTGCATTGCCATGCCGTTGATCCGGGCGGCCTGCGGAACTGACGTCGAGAATCCGTGGACAATCACCTGCGCCGGGCCGGTGGTGCCGTTATGCCGGGTCAACTCCGCCATTTTCGCGGGCCCCGGTTCGCGGGCGCCGGCGATCGCCACCGCCATTCCATCCAGCAGCAGCAGCCGGCATTGCGCCAGCAGCGCCGGGTCGTCCGCCGGCCAGGCCGCCAACAGGTCGGCGAAGGCGTGGGTCAGGCTCATTCCGCGGCTTGGCGGACCGGTTCCCGCGCGCGGTAGAAAACCTCGCCCTGGAACAGGCGACGGGCGGTGCGGAATACCGTCGCGTGGCGGATATGCGCGGCGTTGCCGTCCATCTCCACTTCTGCATCGACCAGCACGACGCCGGACGGATGGCCGATGCGCACGGCGCCGGCGCGCGCCGCCTCCGCCAGCAGCCGGTGCGGCACGCTGCCGGGCACGCGGCAGGCTGCCGCCAGGCACAGCGCGCCGGTCAGCGGCACGGCGCGGTGCGGCTGGCCGATCGAGATCATCCGCACCAGGATGTCCATGTCGCCGCTGGCGAGGATGCGGCCGGTCAAGGTGGCGGCGGGGACCGGTGCCGCGACCAGCGCCACCTTCGGCACGCCGGGAATTTTTCCGGCCTCCTCCAGGTTTGGAGCCAGGCCCATGGCGACCGAGGCATGTCGGCGGATCGCCTCAAGCCGGTCGAGAAGCTCGGCGTTGTCTTCCAGCCCCTGCGGCAACTCGGTGCCGGCGGCGCCGACGGCGCTCGCGATCACGAACACGCATGGGTTGGCGGCATCGACCATGCTGACCTCGACATCGGCAAAGCCCGGTATCACCAGCCGATCGGCGGCGTTGCCGGTCGGCAGCAGCCGGCCGGTGCGCGCGCCGCCAGGATCCTCGAAATTCAGCCGGATCGGCGATCCGATGCCCGCAACGCCATCCAGCACTAGGTCGCCCTCGACGGCGGCCAACCCGTCCTCGACCGCAAAACGGGAAACGATGATCTTGCTTGTGTTGGTGTTGTGGATGCGCACGGTGGCCTCGGCGCCATCGGGCACCGGCACCAAGCGTTCGTCCAAGGCAAACGGCCCGATCGCCGAGGACATGTTGCCGCAGTTGGCCGAGTAGTCCACCGACCGGGAGCCAACCGAGACCTGGGCGAAGGTATAGTCCACATCGGCATCCGGCCGGCTTGGCGGCCCGATCACGCAGACCTTGGACAACGACGAAACGCCGCCACCCATGCCGTCGAGCTGGCGGCCGTTCGGGTCGGGCGAGCCCATCGCCGCCAGAAAGATTTCCGCCCACTCCGTTTGGTTGTCCGGCAGGTCGGCGCGGTGCAGCACCAGCGCCTTCGAGGTTCCGCCGCGCATGAATACGGCGCGAAGTCTTCGTTGCGGCATGTTCTTCCTTCGGCATCGCTGCTGTTGCATATTCTTGTATACATAATTATGCAACTACGGAAGGGCCGTGCCGGCCACGCCAGGGATGACGCCATGATCGCCAGCAACGCAACCGCCCCGACCTCAAACACGACTTCAAATACGACTTCGAGCATGCCCGAGCGTGATTCCCGTGGCCTCGCCGAGCGGGCTTACGGCACGATCCGCGAAGCGATCCAGGATGGCCGGCTCAGCCCTGGCCAGCGCATGCCGGAGACCGATGTTTCGACCTGGCTCAAGGTCAGTCGCACGCCGGTGCGCGAGGCGCTGCGGCGCCTGCAGTCGGAGGGCATGCTGCAACCGGCGCCGGGCGGAGGCCTGTCGGTGGTGCGGCATGACCTTCGCGCGGTCGGGGAGCTGTACGACGTGCGGGAATCGCTGGAAGGCACTGCCGCAGCACTTGCCGCGCGTGGGGCCGACGCCACGGAAATCCGCGTGCTGCACGCGATGGTGGAATCGCAGCGGCAGCTTGCAGATGATCCGCAGGCGCATGCCCGGCTCAACATCGTCTTCCACCAGAATATCTACCACGCGGCCCATAACCGCTTCCTGCTGCAGAACCTGCAAAGCCTGCATGATTCGGTGGCGCTGCTCGGGCGCACCACCTTCGCCAGCCCGGGCCGGATCGCCGAGGCGCTGGCCGAGCACGCGGCGATCGTCGCGGCGATCGCGGCGCGCGACGAGACATCGGCCGAGGCGCTGGCCCGGAGTCATGTGCGGCGCGGCTACGAGCTGAGGTTGGCGAGCATCGCTGCCGCCACCGAGGCCGCTGCGGGCCGGCCTGGCGAAGGAACCGGGCCATGAACCGGGAAAACCATTCCCGCCGGCAGGCGCGGCTCCGGTTTGCCGCCGTCGCCGCGCTCGGCAGCGCTTGGCCGCTGCGGGTCCGGGCGGCCGAGGATTGGGGCGCGGTGCAGGACGCCGAGGCTGCCTCCGGTGCCGGGCCGATCGCCCTTGTCCGGCCCGAAGCGATCCGGCTTGAACCCGGAACCGGCGCTGCCTCCGGGGTTGGAAATCGGCTGGCCGGGCGCGTCGTCAGCTCGATGTATCTTGGTCCGCAAATCGAATATTTGATCGATGCCGCCGGCACTCAGGTCCGCGCCTTCTCGCGCCAGGATTTTCCGCCGGACTGCTTGGTGACGCTGAGATTTTCCGCGCAAGACTGCCTTCTGATCGAGGATCGAGCCTTGGGAACCCGCCATGCCGCATGACCTCTCCGCCACGACCACTTTCGAAATCCCGCCCGCGCAGGTCCTGGCCGACTTCGCCGCCGGCCTGACATTCGAGACGGTTCCGCAAGCCGTCCGGACGCGCGCGAAGCTGCTGATCCTGGATGCGCTCGGCGTCGGCCTGGCCGCGAGTTCGGAGGATTTCGCCGATGCCGCGGTGGCGGCGGCAACGGCGTTGGGCGGCGAAGGCGGTTGCAGCGTCATCGGCCGGTCGGTGCGCCTGTCGGTCCGCGATGCGGCGCTGGCCAACGGCATCCTGATCCACGGCCTCGATTTCGACGACACGCATCTGGCCAGCATCGTCCACCCGACCGCGTCCTGCCTGCCCTGCGCGCTGTCGTTCGGCGAGTTCCTCGGCGTCGATGGAAGCGCCATGCTGGTCGCCTATGCGGCCGGGATGGAGACCGCCATCCGGGTCGGCGCCGCGGCCAAGGGCGGCTTTCACCACACCGGCTTCCACGCAACGGGGATCGTCGCGCATTTCAGCTCCGCCGTGGTCGCCGCCCGGCTGCTTGGCGCGCCTGCCTCGGTGATGGCCGCGGCGCAGGGCATCGCCGCCAGCACCGCCGCCGGCGTGCAGGTGTTCCTGGAGGACGGCGCCTGGACCAAGCGGCTGCATCCCGGCTGGGCCGCCGTCGCCGGCATCACGGCGGCGCGCTTGGCCGAAAGCGGCTTCCGCGCGCCGGCCCGGCCGTATGAGGGACGCTTCGGCCTGTTCGAGACCCACCTCCAACACCCCACCGCACCGATCGACCTGCCGGCGGAACTGGCAAGCCTTGGCGAGGTCTGGGAACTGGCCGAGACCGCCATCAAGCCCTACCCGGTCTGCCACTTCATCCATGGCTGCGCCGACGCCGCGATCGAGCTTTTTTCCGAAGTGTCCGCCAGGGATATCGCCCGCGTCGAAGCCTACCTGCCGCGCGACACGATGCCGATCGTGGCCGAACCCGCCGCCGCGAAAATACGCCCGGCCAACGAGTACGAAGCCAAGTTCAGCGCCCAGTTCGTCGTCGCCACCTGCCTGCTGAAGGGCGCGTTCGGCCTGGCCGACCTGAAGCCGGCGGCCTTGGTTGATTCCACGATCCTCGACCTCGCTGGCCGCGTCACCTGCCACGTCGATCCGGACTCGGCGTTCCCAACGTATTTTTCCGGCGGCGTGAAGCTGGTTCTGCGCGATGGGAGCGAGCTGTTCCGCCACGTCCGCATCAACACCGGCACCGGCGAGCGCGCGCTGACCGAAGCGGGCGTTTGCAACAAGTTCTTTGCCTGCGCCGAAATGACCCTGCCGCGCGGGCAGGTGGAGGAAATCCGCGATGCGGTGCTGAACCTTGAAAACCATACTGTCGGCGAACTGGCTTCGCTGCTGCGCCGCAGGCAATGAAACAAGCACTGCCCTACTTAATGGATGCGCTCCCGGGCGCACCCGGGCGGGGTCCAGGGGCAGAGCCCTTGGCCTTCTAACTCAGGAGCAAAACAATGACCTATGACGTGATCATAGTCGGCGCCGGCAACGCAGCTCTGGCCGCCGCCGTATCCGCCAAGGAGAACGGGGCCGAGAAAGTATTGGTGCTGGAGAAGGCGCCGCGCGAAATGCGGGGCGGCAACACGCATTGGAGCGGCGGCGTGCTGCGGTTCGCGTTCGACGATCCGCATGAGCTGGGCCCGCTGCTGCCCGGCGTCGAGGACGAGTACGAGGATTTCTATTCGGGCATCCAGCCGTACACGCGCGAGGATTTCCATGGCGACCTGATGCGCGTCACCTCCGGCCAGACCGATCCGGTGCTGTCGCGCGTGCTGGTCGATAATTCGCGCGACACGGTGTTCTGGATGAATGAGGTCGGCGCCGTGGAGATGGAGCCGGCGATCACGCTGACCGGGGTGCGCCGCGAAAACCGCATCGTGTGGGCGCGGGGGCTGGTGGTGCGCGCGGCGCATGAGGGCGTCGGGCTGTCGCGCAGCTGGTTCGCGACCGTCGAGCGGCTGGGCATCGAGGTGCGCTACGGCGCCAGCGTGATGGCGCTGCTGCAGGACGATCGTGGCCATGTCTGCGGCGTTCGGGTGCGCGACGATGCCGGCATGTCGAACATCGACGGCCGCGCCGTGGTGCTCGGCTGCGGCGGCTTCGAGGCCAACGTGCAGATGCGCACGCAGCATATCGGGCCGCTGGTTGGTGCCGCGAAAGTCCGCGGCACGCCGCACAACCAGGGCGACGGCTTGCGCATGGCGATGGCGATCGGCGCGATGCCGTGGGGCCAGTGGAGCGGCTGCCACGCGACGCCGATTTCGGCCGACTGGGGCAACTTCGCGCCGCGCGAGCTGACCGACCGCAGCAACCGGCTGAGCTATCTGTATGGCGTCATGATCAACCGGTTGGGCCGCCGTTTTGTGAATGAAGGCGAGGATGGCGCGATGTTCACCTACGCCAAATACGGCCGCGCCATCCTGGCCGAGCCGGGCGCCAAGGCCTACCAGATCTTCGACAGCCAGGTCGTCCACCTGTTGGAGCCTCGCTACTCGACCAGCGATCCGATCGTTGCCGACACGCTGGAGGAGCTGGTCGAGCAGCTCGACATCGACGACAAGAAGCAGGCGCTGCGCACGCTGGTGGAATACAACGCGGCGGCGAAGCATGCCTCCGACGGGTTCGAGCCATCGGCCAAGGACGGGCTCAGCACCACGGGTCTGGCGCTGGAAAAGACCAACTGGGCGACCAAGCTGGAGGCGCCGCCTTACTACGCTTACAGCGCCACCGGCGGCATTACTTTCACGTTCGGCGGCCTGAAGGTGGACGAGCAGGCGCGGGTGATCGGCACCGACTGGCGGCCGATTCCGGGATTGCTGGCCTGCGGCGAGATGATCGGCGGCTTGTTCTACGACAACTACCCGGCCGGCACCGGGCTGGTTTCAGGTGCAACGTTCGGGCGCATCGCCGGGCGCTCGGCGGCGCGCCATCCGGCCAACAGCCCGGTGGCCGAAGCGGTGAGCGCATGAGCGCGTTGGAGAAAACCCTGATCCAGCGCCTGGCTCAGCGCATCCACGCCTTCGGCCCGGCGCAGATGACGAAGCAGGCGGTGGCTTTGTCGCGGACCGCGATCATCGACACGCTCGGCGTGGCGCTGGCCGGGTCGGCCGAGCCGTGTACCGCGATCCTGTTGCGAACGCCGGGCGTTGCCACGGCACCCGGCGAGTGCACGGTGTTCGGCAACGACCGCCGGACCTCGGCGCTGGACGCCGCGCTGGTCAACGGCACCGCCTCGCACGCGCTCGACTACGACGATTTCAGTCAGCCGATGGGCGGCCATCAGTCGGTGCCGCTGGTTTCGCCACTGTTCGCCATCGCCGAAGAGCGCCAGCTTTCCGGGGCGCGGCTGATCGAGGCCTATGTCGTCGGCATCGAAACCGAGATCCGCCTCGCCCGCGCCGTGAACTTTGTTCACTATGACAAGGGCTGGCACCCGACCGCGACCCTGGGGGTGTTCGGCGCCGCCGCCGCTGTTGGCCACCTTATCGGGCTGGATGAAGAAAAGCTAAGTGTCGCACTGGCCATCGCCGCCTCGTCGGCCTCGGGGGTAAAGGCGAATTTCGGCACCATGGTCAAGCCGCTGCATGTCGGCCATTGCTGCCGCGACGGGATGCTGGCGGCGCTGCTGGCGGAAGCCGGCTACGACGCCAATCCGGCGGTACTGGAGCATAAGCAGGGTTTTCTCAACGCCTACAACGGCCCCGGCAACCACGACGCGGAACGGATTTTCGCGAATTGGGCCGATCCGCTGGAGGTCACCAGCGCGGAGATGGGGCTGAAGCAGTTCCCCTGCTGCGGCAGCACCCATCCGGCGATCGCGATGATGCTGGCGTTGCGCGCGGAGGAAGGCGTCACCGCCGAAAACGCCCGCCACATAGAGATAATGCCGCACCGGCGGCGACTGACCCACACCGACAACCCGGACCCACAAACCAGCCTGGCCGCCAAATTCTCGGTTCAGTATGCCGTCGCGCGCGCTCTGCACGACGGCGCGGTGCGGCTGCGCCACTTCGAGGGCGACGCACACCACGATCTAGAAGTTCGAAGCCTGATGGCCCGCACGAATGCGCGCCCGCACCCCGACATGGCGGATACGTCGGAAAAGCAGTTCGGCGCCGAGGTTCGGGTTACTCTGGACGATGGGCGCGTGGTGTCACGTCGGGTCGATGGGTTGGTCGGGCGCGGCGGCGACAACCCGATGTCGGCCCGGGAGCTGTGGCAGAAGTTCCAGGATTGCGCCGGCCGGGTGCTGGCGAAGCAGGACCTGCTGCCGCTGTTTGATCGGCTGGAGTCGTTTGAGACCATTTCCAACGTCCGCAACATCGCGCGAATGCTGGGTCGGCGGTCATTGCCCGCGTCAGCGCCGAGGCCGCAACCGGCAGCTCCGGCGCGGGTTAATACGTTGCATGAGACGTCGTGGGTGCCGTAGGCAGGAAGCTTGGGGCTCTGTGCCCCAAACCCCGCCGGGGAGGTGCCCCCGTAGGCGCAATGCTTACGTAGAGGGGTTCAAAGGGGCGACGGCCCCCAATACTTAAAGGTGGGCGGGTTTGGGCGGCGCCCAATAACTTTCTGCCTACACCGTTCAGCGCAGGCTCTCATCGCTCAGCGGCTTCATTTCCGGCTGGTGCAGCGCGCGGGCCACCACCGCGGCGATCAGCGCGCCAACGATCGGGGCGAGCCAGAACAGCCAGAGCTGGCCGACATAGGCGCCGCCGGCGAACAAAGCCTGGCCCGTGCTGCGGGCGGGGTTGACGGAGGTGTTGGTGACCGGGATCGAGACCAGGTGAATCAATGTCAGCGCCAGGCCGATCGGCAGGGGCGCGAAGCCGTCCGGCACGCGGGAGGATTTGACCCCCATGATGATCATCAGGAAGAAGAACGTGCAAACGATTTCCGTCACCAGGCAGGCGACCAGGCTGTATTTGCCCGGGCTGAGATCGCCGTAGCCGTTGGAGGCAAAACCGCCGATCTCAAAGCCCGGCTTGCCGGTGGCGATCAGGTACAGCACGGCCGCCGCGGCGACCGCGCCGACCAGTTGGGCCACGATGTAGCCGATCACGTCGCGTGCCGGAAACCGCCCGGCCGCCCACAGGCCGATGGTGATAGCCGGGTTGAAGTGGGCGCCCGAGAGGTAGCCGACGCCTTATGCCATGGCGAGAACGGTCAGCCCGAAAGCCAGCGCCACGCCGGCGAAGCCGATGCCCAGGCCCGGAAACGCGGCATCGAAGATGGCGGCGCCGCAGCCGCCGAAAACCAGCCAGAAGGTGCCGAGGACCTCGGATCCGAGGCGTTGGGTCATGGTGATCGGCATGAATGTGTTCCGCCTTTTTACTAATGATTTGGCGCCATGGCGGCGCGACCGTTGATCGGGTGGCCTGTTGAGAATGCGGTCATCACACGAAACTTCGATCGTTGCAACTTCTGGGACCCAGGCATGAGAGCGTCATCAAGCCCTTGAACCGTTCCGCTCAACTGAACAGCAACGGAAAAACACTGGCGAGCAGCAGCAGCGCCATGGCGCCGTTGAACAGCCGCAGGCGCGATGTCGAGCCCAGTATCCGCGCCGTGCCGCTGCCCAGCATCGCCCAGGGCAGGACGCAGGGAACGTAGACGGCCGCGAACACGCCGGCGACGCGCAGCGCCTCCCAGGCCACGGGTCGGCCGGGCACCATGAACTGGGTGGCGGCCGACAGCGACATCAGCCAGGCCTTGGGATTGACCCACTGGAACGCGGCGGCGGCCAGGAAGCCGACCGGTTTCGCGCGTTTGCCATTGATGCCGGGCGCGGCCGCGGTCGCGATCTTCCAGGCGAAGTAGAGCAGCCACAGCGCCCCCGCCCAACGCATCGCCGAATACAGGAACGGCACCGCCATCACCACACCGCCCAACCCCATCGCGACGATCGCCACCATGGCCGCGAACCCGACGCCAACCCCGGCGATAAGCGGTACGGTATCGACGATGCCGTGGTTGGCGGCGCCGGCTGCGACCATCAGGTTGTTCGGCCCCGGCGTGATGGTCATGGCGACGGCGAAGCCGACCAGCGGCCAGAATGTCGGGTCCATTATTTTCCCTCGCGCGTCACCGACCGGCTGGCGCGACGGGTCATGCGCGGAGCTTTCGGGTGGCGGCCTCATCCAGCTGGCCGCGCTCGTCGGTTTCGACCTTGTACAGCATCCGGGCGTTGTCCGCCGAGACCAGGCCGTCGCGCACGTCACGTGCAACCCGGGCAGGCTCGCGCGACGTGGGCTCGCCCATGCCGCCGCCGCCGGGCATCAGCAGCAGCAGCCGGTCGCCGTCGGGGATGACCTGCATGCCCTTGGTGCGCAGCTTCTCGCCCGATTTCAGCTGGACCACGCCGTTGGCGCCGTTCAGCCCGCCTTCCCTTCCCTTGGGCGCGTTGGCGACGCGGTCGAACGTCGCGGATACGGCGAATTCGAGGTCGCCCTTGGCACCGATCTCCATGATCTGGCCGAGGCCGCCGCGCATCCGGCCGGCGCCGCCGCTGTCGGGGCGCAATTCCTTCCGCCAGATGACGATCGGGGCGACGTTCTCGGTCGCCTCGACCGGCATCGTGCGCACGCCGGAGGGGAAGGCCGTCGCGTCCAACCCGTCGAGGCCAGGGCGCGCGCCGGTGCCGCCGGAGTTGAAGGTGATGATCTCGAAATCCGGAATAATCTTTCGATTGCCGCGCGCCTGACCGGATACGCCGGAGCCGCCGCGCAACGGCGGGTTCCACAGGGAGGAAGCGCCCTCGGCGGCGACCCTTGCCGGGGTGGTCTGGTGCAGGCAGCCCATCATCAGGTCGGGCAGCAGGTGGCCGATCAGGTGGCGCGCGCAGACCGCGTAGGGCCGCGGCGCGTTGAGGATGCAGCCGGCGGGGATCTTCATCCGGAACGGTGCCAGCGAGGCCCAGTTGTTGGGGATTTCGGGCGCGATCACCACCTTGAGGCCGAAGCTGGCATAAGCCCGCGTGTAGGCCGGCGGCACGTTGATGCCGCGCGGCGCCAAACCCGAGGTGCCGGCGAAATTTATTTCCACGGCATCGTTCAGGATGGTCATCTCGGCGCATAGTTTCACGGGTTCGTCGTAGCCGTCGGAGAAGATTTCGTTGCTGTAGGTACCTTGCCCAATCTTGGCGATCTCAGCCACGGTGGCGCGGCGGGAGGCGTCGAAGATGAACATGGCAAGCGGATCGAGGCTGTCCATCGAGAACTCCTCCATCATCTCGGCGAGCCGGCGCGTCGCGGCGTCGTTGCAGGCGCACAGAGAAAAAACGTCGCCCTCCAGCTCGACCGGCAGCCGCGAGCCGGCGCGCAGGATGTCGAACAGGGTTTCGTTGGGTTTGCCCTGATCGAAGCATTTGACGATCGGGATGTACATGCCCTCCTCGAACACCGACCGGGCATCGGGGCCCATGCCGAGGCCGCCGACATCGATCACGTGGGCGGTGTTGGCGAAGAAGCCGACTATGTTTCCGCGATGGAAGGCGGGCGTGACGACCGTCAGGTCGTGCAGGTGGCCGGTGCCGAGCCACGGGTCGTTGGTGATGTAATGGTCGCCCGGTTTCATTGTCGCCGCGGGGAATTTTGCCAGGAAGTGAAGCACGCTTTCGGCCATCGAGTTGACGTGGCCTGGGGTGCCGGTGACCGCCTGAGCCATCATCCGGCCTGAAAGATCAAAAACGCCGGCGGAGAGGTCGCCGGCCTCGCGCACCGTGGTCGAGAAGGCGGTGCGGATCATGATCTGGGCCTGCTCCTCGACCACCGCGATCAGCCGGTTCCACAGGATCTGGCGCTGGATGGTGGCGAGGGCGGAAATCTCGTTCGACATCACTTCTCTCCGCGCGTGAGCTCGATGTAGCCGAATGTGTTTGTCCGTGCGAACCAGCCGGGGCCGATCAGCGTCGAGGTTTCGTCCTCGGCCAGGATCGCCGGGCCGGCCAACTTTTCTCCGGGCTGAAACCCGGCGCGGTCCCTTACCGTCCACGTCGAAACCTGACCGGTGGTGTCGCGCACGCTTTGGCGGCGCTCCCTGCCTGCGGCGTCCTGCGCCGTTGGCACAGCGGTTTCGGGCGCGTCGGCGACGGTGGAGACGACAACCGCGTAGCTGAGGATTTCGACGTCGGAGCCGGGTACCGGGCGGTCGTAGAACCGGCTGTATTCACGGTCGTAGGCGGCGCGGATTTCGGGAACATCGTTGGTCAGCAGCGGACGCGCCGGCAATGGCACCGGGATCTCATGGCCCTGGCCGACATAGCGCATGTAGGCGACGCGGATCTGGGTGGTTGGCGCGCCAAAACTGCCGCGGGCGACGACCTCGTGCGCCTCCGCCGCCATTGCGGCCAGCAGCGCATTGACCGCGCCGACGTCGAACGTCGAGAAACGCTGGTACAGGCTGCGCACGACCTCGTAGCCGACCGGCGCGCGCAGGAAGCCGATGGCGCTGCCGACGCCCGCGCCCGAGGGCACCAGCACACGGGTGATGCCGAGTTTTTCGGCGATGCGCGTGGCGTGCACCGGACCGCCGCCGCCGAACGCGATCAGGGTGCGGTTTTCGAAGGTTTTTCCCGACTCGATGGCGTGCACCCGCGCCGCGTTGGCCATGTTCTCGTCCACCATCTCGATCACGCCCAAGGCCGCCATGCCGGCGTCAAGGCCGAGCTTGCCGCCGATCTTGGCCCGCAAAGCCGCGTCGGCGGCATCCGGGTGCAGTTGCATCGTGCCGCCGGCGAATTTTTCGGGGTCGTAGCGGCCGAGCGCCAGGTTGGCGTCGGTCACCGCCGGACGGGTGCCGCCGCGCCCGTAGCAGGCCGGACCCGGATCGGCGCCGGCGCTTTCGGGGCCCACCGATATGCGGCCCATGCCGTCGACCGAGGCGATCGAGCCGCCGCCGGCGCCGATCTCCACCATCTCGATCACCGGAATGCGCAACGGCAGTCCCGATCCCTTACGGAACCGCCCGACGCGGGCGACCTCGAAGGCGCGCGCGGTCTGCGGCTTGAAATCGTCGATCAGGCAGATCTTCGCGGTGGTGCCGCCCATGTCGAACGACAGCACCCGGTCCAGCCCGCACTGTTTGGCGACGTGGGCGGAGAAGATGGCGCCGCCGGCCGGGCCGCTCTCGACCAGGCGGATCGGGAATTTGCAGGCGGTGTCGATGCCGGTGAGGCCGCCGCCCGACAGCATCAGGAAGATCGGCGCGTCGATGCCCATCGCGCGCAACCCGGCTTCCAGCCCGCGCAGATAGGTCTGCATCCGTGGCTGGACGTAGGCGTTAGCGACGGTGGTGGAGAATCGCTCCCACTCGCGCATTTCCGGCGACACGTCGGATGCCAGCGAGATCGGCACGTTTGGCAGCGCGGCGGCGAGAATGTCACGCGCCTCGTGCTCGTGCGCTGAATTGACAAAGCCGTGCAGGAAGCCGATCGCCAGGCTCTCGACGCGCTCGCGTTGCAGAACCGGAATGAGCGCGCGCACCGCTGCAGGGTCGAGCGGCCGCAGCACGTGGCCCTCGTTGTCGAGCCGTTCGGGCACCGTCAGCCGCAAATGGCGCGGCACCAGCGGTTCGGGCAGCACGATGTTGAGGTCGTACTGGTCGTAACGGCTCTCGTTGCCCATCGCCAGCACGTCGCGAAACCCCTCGGTGGTGACCAGGGCGGTGACGGCGCCCTTGCGCTCGATGATGGCGTTGGTCGCGAGCGTGGTGCCGTGGATCAGGATGCCGATATCGGCCGACGTCAAGCCAGTGGCGGCGAGGATGGCGCGCACACCCTCGATCACGCCGCGCTCCGGTGCTTCCGGGGTGGTCAGCAGCTTGCTCGTGCGGCGCTGCCCGTCATGTTCGATCGCGAGGTCGGTGAACGTGCCGCCGATATCGACCGCGAGCCGCGCATGAGCCATGTTTGTCCGTGTCCCGGGTGAGATGAGCCTCAGCCTAGCACCGCGCCGGAAAAATAATGCAGCCCGGCGATGGCGAGCCACGCCAGCAGCAGGCAGCCCACCGTGAAACGCGCGTTCCACACCGTGCTGACGACGAACGGCGACACGCCGAGCCAGCGCGCGGTGGTGATGGCGCTGGCCGACATCGCGGTGACCGATACGCCGATGCCCCAGCCCAGCATGCAGGCGAAGGCCAGCACGGCGGGCGCAACCCCGAGCGCCGCCGGATCGGGAAGCAACGCGCCGATCAGCGCCACCGTCGCCACCGGGTTGAGGCCGACCTGCCCGGCCGCCATCAGCAGCACCGGCACGCCGAGCGGGATGGCGATGGGTGGCAGCCAAGCCAGCGCGGCGAATGCTTTTCCCCCCGCGAGGGCCGCGCCAAGCGCCACGCCGACGAAGCCGGACAGGCCGAGCACGTTGGCCTCGCCACGGAAATCCGGCACCCCGGCCAGGAACCGGCGCAGTCGGCGGGCAAGCAGAGCGGCCGTTGTTCGCCGGCCCCAGCCGCGGCACTGGATGACCACCCAGGCCAGCGCCACCGCCGGCACCACCATCGTCACCGCCGTGACCAGGCCAATCCCGAACCCCCAGACGGCCGCCTCGGACAAGCCCATCACCACTGCAACGAGGGCGATCACACGGAGGTGGATCGACCAGCTTTCCGACGTTGCCGGTGCCGTTGCTGCCCTGCCGGAGGTCGTGTGCAGGCGGTCGAGCGCCCAGCCGATCGCGCACATGCCGACCGACACCACAAAGGCCAGAGGCAGCAATGGCCCCAGCTTCGCGGCCGGCACCGCAGTCGAGACGACCGCCGTCATCAGGTTGAGCGGGCTCCAGCAGTTCATCGTGGCGAAGCCGCGATACACCGCCATCAGCATCCTTCGCGCCCGCAGCGCGCGTATCTCGACGCTGCCGCCCGCAGCCTGAAGCGTGTTGGCGCGCACCACCATGGCGCCGAGCAGCTCGATCGCGCCGTAGGACAGAATGATGCCGAATACATGCCCGCCGGCGGTTAAGGCCAGGTAGCGGCGGCCTGGCGGCTGGGCGACAAGATGCTCGCCGCACCGGCGTATCAGGGGCGAGCGTTCGGCTGCCCGGCGCAACGTCGCCAGCGCGAAGAAAAACGCGGCATAGACGGCGCCGCGGGCGAGTGCCGCCAGCAGCAGGTCGATCGGGTGCGGCGTGGTCAGCAGCCCGGCGGTTCCCAGCGCCGCCATGGCGACGAAGAAGATTTGCGCATAGCGGCGTTGGCGCGGCAGTTCCAGCAGCAGGAACAGCGCCAGCGCCACGCCGGCCAGCTGGCCTGGCAGCTTCATCCCGGAAAGCTGGCCGACGAGGCTGAGGGCCCAGACCAAGGTATAAAGCGAAGCGCTCAGCGACCGGACCATGGCGCCATCCTGCCCGCCGGCTCGCGACCTGGACAGGTGGGGCCTGGCCGCGTAACCCATTTGGAGAAACCGATGGAGCCTGCCGGCATGCTGTTCGACATGGAGAAGCTGAGCGCGATCAACACCTACAAGCTGCT
>JANXRT010000190.1 GCA_025356735.1 Acetobacteraceae bacterium
CTCGGGCGGCGTCGGCAGCCTGGTTGGGCAGTATGCAAAGATTGCGGGTACTCGGGCGGTGGGGATCGCCGGCGGGGCGGAGAAATGCGCCTTTGTCGTGGGGGAGCTTGGATTCGACGCCTGCGTCGATCATCGGGCACCGGATTTTGCCGCGCGGCTGAAGGCGGCCTGCCCGGGCGGCATCGACGTGTATTTCGAAAATGTCGGCGGGGCCGTGTTCGAGGGCGTGTTTCCGTTGCTGAACGATTTCGCCCGCATTCCGGTGTGCGGCTTGATCAGCCAGTACACCGTGACCGGAGCGCCGGCCGGGCCGAACCAGGTTCCGGAGCTGATGCGCGCGATCCTGTCGAAGCGGCTGAGTTTTCGCGGGTTCATTTCCAGCGACTACAACTACATGCGCGAGGAGTTCTTTGCCAACACATTGAAATGGCTGGGCGAGGGCAAGTTGAAATTTCGCGAGGACATCACCGAGGGGCTGGAGAACGCACCGGAAGCATTGATTTCCATGCTGGACGGCAAGAACTTTGGCAAGGTGCTGGTTCGGGTCGGACCTGGGTAATGCGCCCACGGGGGCGCTGCCCCAATGCTTGAAGGTGGGGCGGGGTTTGGGGCAGAGCCCCATACTTCCTTAGATGGTGAGTAAAGGCATCCAACTGGCCCTAGGCTCCGCCATCCTGTTTGGCGCCAGCACGCCGTTCGCCAAGCTGCTGCTGGGCTCGGTCGATCCGTGGATGCTGGCGGCGCTGCTTTATCTCGGTGCCGGCGGTGGCCTCGCCGCTGTCCACCTGTTGCGGGCCGCGTTGAACATTCCGGCTGTCGAGGCACCGTTGCGGCGGAGGGATTGTCCGTGGCTAGGTCTTGTCATCCTGTTTGGCGGCCTGCTTGGGCCGTTGGCGCTGATGTTCGGGCTGGCTTCGACCGACGCCGCCAGCGCCTCGCTGCTGCTTAATCTGGAAGGCCTGGCGACGATGGCGATCGCCTGGTTGGTGTTCCATGAGAACGTCGATCGCCGGCTGCTGGTCGGCGCGTTCTCGATCCTTGCCGGTGCCGCGTTGCTGTCCTGGCACGGTGCCAGATCGTTTCAGCCGGGCGCGCTGCTGATCGCCGCGGCTTGCCTGTGCTGGGGCATCGATAACAATCTCACACGAAAGCTGTCATCCGCCGATCCGGTGCAGATCGCCATGCTCAAGGGCCTGGCTGCCGGCAGCGCCAACCTGGCGCTGGCTTTGGGCGACGGTGCCGGCCTGCCACCGCCCGCTACCATCCTCGGCGCCTGCGTCATCGGCTTTCTCGGCTATGGCGTCAGCCTGGCGATGTTCGTGCTCGCCCTGCGCCATCTCGGCACCGCCCGCGCCGGCGCCTATTTCTCGATGGCACCGTTCGTCGGCGCCATGCTGGCGATCGTCTTGCTGCACGAGCCGGCAACCGCCATCCTGGGGATCGCCGGTGGCCTGATGGCGATCGGGCTGTGGCTGCATCTGTCCGAGCGGCATGAGCACGACCATACCCATGAGGCGCTGGCCCACGAGCACCGCCACCGCCACGACGAGCACCACCAGCATCCGCATGGGCCGGAAACTGCCGTCGACGAACCGCACAGCCACTGGCACCGCCACACACCGGTGGCCCACCGCCATCCGCATTTTCCCGACCTGCACCATCGTCATCGGCATCGCGGCAGCACCGGCTAACTGCCCTGGCCTTCCTCCGGCTTTCCACCCACACTGCCGCAAAACAAGGGGAAACGGGTGGACCTGTTCGGCAACGCGATCGTATCCGGCCTGTTGCTGGGCGGCTTCTACGCGGCCGTGACGATCGGCGTCACGATCTCGTTCGGCATGCTCGACATCGTCAACATCGCGCACCCCGCCTTCATCATCTTGGGCGCCTATGTCGCCTACATCGCCAATTCCGTCATGGGCATCGACCCCATCCTGGCCAGCCTGATCGCCCTGCCGGCATTTTTCGGGCTGGGCATGGTGATTTACCAGATCTACCATCTGTCGTTCGAACGTCGCGGCAACGACGCGCTGCGTGGGCTGGCGTTCTTCTTCGGCCTGATGTTCATCATCGAGATCGGCCTGGTGCTGGTGTTCGGCGTCGATTACCGGCTGGTCGATGCGCCCTATATCGGCCCCAGCCTGCATCTGGGCGCGCTTGATGTGCCGCTCCGGCTGCTGGTGCCGTTCGTGGTTTCGCTTGGCACGATCGCCGCCTTGCAGCTTTTCCAGCCCGCAGCTTCACCGGCCGCGCCATCCTCGCCGTGGCGCAGGACCCATTGGCGCTGCGGCTGATGGGCGCCGACCCGATCCGCATCAAGCGCATCGCCTTCGGCCTGTCGATCGCCACCGCCTCGGTCGCCGGCGCCATCCTGATCGTTATCCAGCCGGTCGAGCCGTCGATCGCGCGCGACTATATCGGCCGCGTCTTTGCAATCTGCGTCATGGGCGGGCTCGGCAGCTTTTCGGGAACAGTGGCCGCAGCCCTGGCGCTGGGCATCGTCGAGAGCCTGGCGGCTACGTTCTACGGCCCGTCCTGGACGCCGGCGGTGGCGTTCGGGTTCTTGCTGCTTACTTTGGCGGTACGCCCGGCCGGGCTGTTTGGCCGCTGAGATGCGCAACCTGCCGTTCCTGGTGTTGGCGTTGCTTGCCGCGGCGGCGGTGTTCGGGGCGGCGAAGTTCGTCGGCAACTCGTACGTGTTCTTCGCCGGCTACGTCGTGCTGCAATATGTCGTGCTGGCGACCGCGTGGAATATTCTTGGAGGTTATGTCGGCTACGTGAATTTCGGCACCGCGGCGTTCCTGGCATTGGGCGCCTATAGCAGCGTCGCCATCCACAAGCTGTTTCCGATGCCCATTCCGGCACTGATCCTTATTGGCGGCCTGGTTTCCGGAGTTATCGGCCTGCTGATGGGCTATCTGACGCTGCGGCTGCGCGGGGCGTTCTTCTCGATCGCAACGTTGGCTTTGGCGGTCGTGGTGCAGACCTTCATCATCAACTGGAGTTTCGTCGGCGGCTCACGCGGCGCCTACATCGTGCGGCCGCGCACGACCGCGTTCTTCGGCATCGACTACATCGAGTACCTGTTTCTCATCATGCTGGCGCTGGCGGTGATCGCCGTGTTCTCGGCACGCTGCATCGAGCATTCGCGGCTCGGCTACGGCTTCGCCGCCATCCGCGACGATGAGGCGGCCGCCGAAGCCTCCGGTGTGCCAACCTTGCGGCTGAAGCTGCTGGCGACGACGCTTTCCGGCGCCTTCATGGGCATGGCCGGGGCACCGCTGCCCTATTACGTCACCTATCTCGATCCGGCCTCCGGGTTCAGCCTGACCTACGCGGTCAACGCCATCGCCATGCCGCTGATCGGCGGCACCGGCAGCTGGATCGGCCCGGTGATCGGGGCGGTGCTGCTCGGCACGCTGCAGCAGATAGCGACCGTCACCATCTCGTCAGCGCTGAACCTTCTCATCGTCGGGCTGGTGCTGGTCGGGTTCGTGATCGCGGCACCGAACGGGTTGCTCGGATTGCTGCGCGGGGAGCGGCGATGACGGCGCTGCTTTCGGTGAAGAACGTCGAGAAACGGTTCGGCGGGTTCACGGCGCTTGGCGGCATCGATCTTGAAATCCAAGCCGGCGAGCGGGTCGGGCTGATCGGGCCGAACGGCTCCGGCAAATCGACGCTGGTCAACTGCCTGTCCGGCACGCTGCGGCAGGATGGCGGCAGCGTTCACCTTGCCGGCCGTCGGCTCGACGGGTTGCCGGCCCATGCCCGCACCCGGCTTGGCCTGGCGCGCAGCTTCCAGCTGCCGCGGCCGTTCGCCAGCCTGACAGTTGCCGAGAATGTCCGGATTCCGTTGCTTTATACCGTCAACGCCCGGCCGGGCGGGATGCTCGATGGGCCCGGCTTGACGGCGCGTTGCCTTGAATTGCTGGACCTGGTCGGCCTGGTGCGCGTTGCGGGAAAGATGCCGACCGACCTTACCCAGATCGAGATGAGGAAGCTGGAACTGGCGCGGGCGCTGGCCTCCGAACCTACCTTGCTGATCGCTGACGAGGCGATGGCCGGGCTGTCGCACGGCGAGATCGACGAAATCCTTGCCCTGCTGCTGCGGCTTAACCGGCAGGGCATCACCATCATCCTGATCGAGCACATCATGCGGGCCGTCATGCAGTTCTCCGACCGGCTGGTCGTGCTGGTCGCCGGCCGCAAGATCGCCGACGGGCTGCCGGGTGAAGTGGTGCGCAACCCGGAAGTGGAGCGCGCCTACCTTGGCGAGTAGCCTGACGCTGACCGGCATCGAGGCCGGCTATGGTGCCGTGCGCGTGCTGCACGGCATTTCGCTGGCGGTGCCGTCGGGCCAGACGGTGGCGCTGCTCGGCACCAACGGCAACGGCAAGAGCACACTGATGAAGTGCATCCTCGGCATCCTCCGCCCCACTGCCGGCAGTATTCTCTTCAGCCACGAAGGCACCAGCCATGAACTGGCCGGCCTCAGCACCGAGGCGATCGTCAACCTTGGCATCGCCTTCGTGCCCGAGGGCCGGCGGTTGTTTCCAAAGCTGACGGTGCTCGAAAACCTCCTGCTTGGCGCGTTCCGAAGTACCGCCCGCCCGCATATCGCGCGCAACTTGGCGTTCTGCCTGGACACCTTCCCGCGTCTGGCCGAACGCCGGAAACAGCTTGCCGGCAGCATGAGCGGCGGCGAGCAGCAGATGCTGGCCCTTGCCCGCGCCCTGATGTCCAACCCCAGTCTGCTGCTGATCGACGAGCCCTCGGTCGGACTGGCGCCGCTGCTGGTCCGCAGCACCATCGATGCCATCGCGCGGCTTAAGGCCGACCTCGATCTGACCGTGCTGATGGCCGAGCAGAATTTCGTTCAGGCCATTCGCATCGCCGACCGCGGCTACCTGATCGCGCATGGCGAGATCGTGTTCGAAGGGGCTTCGGCCGCGGCGCTGAACGACAACGAGCAGATCCGGAAGTTTTATTTGGGACTTTAAAACGCGCGTCTGGGTGCTGCCCCGAATCCGGCAAGGGCTCGTTTGCCTCAGCCGTCGAAGGCTACGCCGCCGCCCTCAAAGGCGGGTCGTCAGCCATGGCGATGACGACCGTCCATCTGCTGCCGCCGTCCGCTCCATGGCTCAAAGTGCCATCCAACTGCTTCACCAGCCGCTTCACCAGTCCGATGCCACGCCGCGTGGTCTCCGTCTCCTTGAAGCCGACGCCGTTGTCGCCGACGGTCAGCACCACCTGGTCGGATGTCAGGCGCAACGTGACCAAGATTTCACCAACGCCACTGGGGAACGCGTGTAGATAGGCGTTACTGACCAGCTCCGTTATGATGACACCCAAGGCCGTGGCTTTGTCCAGCTGGAGGCGTAGCGGTTCCGCTTCGCACTTGAGAACGACATGCGCATCTTGATGTAAATCCGGAAGGTTGCGGCACAAAGCGGCCACATACTCGCCAAAGTCTATCACCCTGCTCATTCCGACGCCAAGCAGATGGTCGAATACATGCGCCAGACCCATCACCCTGGCGGCAATCGCCCGGAAGGCGCCGATGCTGCGCTCATCGTGTTCGGCGCTGACCTCCGAGGTCAGCAGGCCATAGACCAGATGGAGGCTGTTACGGACACGATGCTGGAGTTCCTGCGACAGCGTCTCCTTGTCCTCAACGAGCTGCTCCATGTGCACGATCGTCTGGCGCAGGGCTTCAGCCCGTTCCGAGGTCGCGACCGCCTCGGCGAGGATGTTGGCGAATCCGGTAAGGAAGTCGATGTCATGCTGGCTGAAGGCATCGACGCTCGGGCTGTCCACTTCAAGAACGCCGAACGGCCGGCCGGATTTGGCCGCGACCAGAACATCCACAGTCGAAAGAATGCCATGCTCCGGGTAGAAGGAGGGTAAATTGTAGGTATTCGCTTCTTCTATGTTTGAGCAGATCTGTGGCTCACCCGTCGTGAACGCCCGCCCCTGCGGCGATGTTTCATCCGCCACGGAAATGGCATACCCGACCACCCCCCGCCTCCAGCCATGGCCGGCGACAACACGAAGGTCATTGTTCGCCGCGTCGTAGCGGCAGATCTTGGTGAACGAAATTTCCAGGTACTCCGCGCATACGCGTGCGGCCTCGTTAAGTATCGCCTGCAACGTGGTTTCCCGGAATGCGAAAGTACCGAACTCTCCCAATGCCTTTTCTCGGCGCAGAAGATTTTCGATAACAACCTCAGAATTTAACTTTAGGTTGATAAATAAAATCCTTGCGCTATCTTTAATATCACGGCACAGTGATCTACGTCATTGTTCCCGGATACTCTGCCGGTAGAACAAGAGCCGACTGGTTCGCTGCAAGCTAAGCGTCCAATCTCAGTGGATATTCTGCGTAAATTACGAGGTGTTGTCCATGCCAAACGTGCTCGTCGTGGAGGATGACTACTCGATCGCCGACATGCTGCAGGAAGCATTGGAAAAGAACGGCTATCGCGTTAGCAGCATCGCCCGCACGGTGGAGGAAGCGCTGATTTCGGCCAAGCTGGATGTGCCTGATTTTGCTGTCATCGACATCCGGCTCGCGAATGGCGGGCACGGTGCCGAAGTAGGGGTTCGCCTGCGGGCAACCACCAGCGCGGGAATTCTTTTTTCCACCGGCAACACGAACAACGGCACGCTCACCAAGTCGGACGGCGATGCGGTTGTGATCAAACCTTACAAGCTGAACGACGTAGCTCTCGGCCTGACCATCATCGACCAAGTCCGGAAGTTCGGCCGGACCGATCTGCCGCTGCCGCACAATTTCAGGCTGCTCGAATAATCCGTCCGCTAACCTGAGCAGGCAACCAGGTGAGGACATGAGCGTCAGACATCGCGCGAATATCGCTGTGGAAAGATATCGCTCTTTGCGAGACACGGCGATCCCCAGAGAGCCAGAGGGAAGCCTTCGGCCTTGGGCCCGGCAGGGTTAGGTCTGCCGCCAAGCCTACGCGCTTTCGCCTTCATTCGTGCGGCCGAGCTTAACAAGCATTGTCTTGCGTAAGGCCTGGTTCATTCGGATTTCCACCCAGCTGCACTACATCCCAGCGAACAACGCCGTGGACAAATAACGCTCGGCGAACGAGGCGGCGATACCGACGACGAGCTTGCCCGCGTTCTCCGGTTTGCGCGAAAGCTCGATTCCGGCGTGGAGCACGGCGCCGGAAGAGATGCCGATCGGCATTCCCTCGATGGCGGCACATCTTCGGGCGGCGGCGAGGGCCTCGCACTCGGTCACACGCAGGATGCCGTCGAGCCTTTCGAGCTCCAGCACGGCGGGCTTGAAACCGGCGCCAATGCCCTGGATCGAGTGCTGGCCGGGGTCGTCACCGGACAGGACGGCGCTTTCAGTCGGCTCGACGCCCAACACCAGCAGGCCGGGGCGGCGAGGCTTGAGGGCACGGGCGATGCCGGTCAGGGTGCCGCCGGTGCCGATGCCGCCGATCACGATATCGACCTGCCCGGCGGTGTCGGTCCAGATCTCTTCCGCCGTGGTTGCCTGGTGGATGTCGGGGTTGGCCGGATTGTCGAACTGCCGGGCCATCCAGGCGCCTTGGGTCCTGGCGACGATCGCATTGGCGCGCGCGATGGCGCCGGCCATGCCGAGCCGGGCGGGGGTCTGCTCGACCTCGGCGCCCATCAGCCGCATCATCTTCCGCCGCTCGACCGAGGCCCCGTCGGGCATCACCACGATCAGGCGATAGCCTTTGGCGGCGGCGACGAAGGCCAGCGCGATTCCGGTGTTGCCGGAGGTCGGCTCCACCAATGTGGTCACGCCGGGATGGATGGTGCCGGCCTGCTCGGCGGCCTCGACCATGGCCAAGCCGATGCGGTCCTTGACCGAACCGAGCGGATTGAAGAACTCGAGCTTCAGACAGAGGTCGGCGACCAGATTGTCGGCGGCGATCAGCCGCGGTAGCCGGACCAGCGGCGTGCCGCCGATGGTCTCAAGGATGCTGCCATGGATGCGGCCGGTGATGGCGGCGGGACAGGGCCGGGTGCGTGCGCTCATGACTCGGCGATACCACGGATCGACATCGTTGTTTATCCGCTTCAATTCCCGGCTCAATTCAGCGTGTTGCTTTCCCCGTTCCGTGCGACAAGACCCTAGTGACAAGACATGACCGCACAGAGCCGGGGCGCGAGACCTACTTGACCAAGATCATCAGCTGGAACCTGCTGCGCCTCACCGGCGCCTCGATCGACGATGTGGCGCGGCTGGTACGCCGAGAGCGGCCCGACCTGCTGCTGCTGCAGGAGGCGACCCCGGCGATCGACGCGCTGCCGCATCTAGTCGGCGGCCATTATACGCGCAACCTGCTGCCCGGGCGCATCCACGGCCTGGCGAGCTGGAGTGCCACGCCGTTCCGCGTCGCTCCACTGGTGCTACGTCTGCAGGCGGGGGCGATGTTCCGCCGGGTGGCGCAGATCATCGACCTCGGCGCCTTTGGGGTCGCCAACGTGCATCTGTCGCACGGCCAGATTCTCAACCGGCGTCAGCTCCGCAGGATCGCGTTGTCGTTGCCGGCCAATGCCGCCGTGCTCGGCGATTTCAACCTGGTCGGGCCGACCCTGTTGCCCGGCTTTCGGGACGTCGGACCTCGGCGCCACACCCACGTCGCCGGCGACATGGTGCCGCTGCGCATCGACCGGTGCATGGTGCGCGGGTTGCGCTGCACCGGCACCGCCGTGTTGCCGCGCGAGGCGTCAGACCATCACCCGATCGTCGTTACGCTGGAATTGCCGGTCGAGCACCGGCTCGCGGCCTGAATGGTCAGCCGCGCGGCAGGCCTGGGTCGTTGCGACCGAAGCCGCGGAACATGTGGCTGCGCACCCACTCGATCAAGCCCATAAGCCCCGAACTGGCGAGGGCCAGGACGCCGGCAGTCCAGCCGTCGCCAATCAGCAGGAAGAACAACGCCATCATCAGCAGGATCATGACGATCACGTAGCCTGTCTGCCGTAGTCCGTCCGCCGCCTGCATCTGCCAACCCTCTGATCGCTAACCGACGGCCTTTCTCGCGGATCAACCTGTCGGCCTTTCGGCCATAAGGTGTCAGAATCGAGGCAGGTCCGTGCCTGGAAGATCAATTTACGCGGGTTGGCGCGGTTGGGATGTGATCCAGATTACCTATCGTAACGGTGTCGCCTGGGGGCTGGGTTGCTTGTTGTGCATATCACATGCGCTCAGAGTGGGTATTTGCATCCCCCATTAAGGTGTTAGGGTTTTTTGTCCCAATAAATGAGGTAGAAATGTCGGAAACCCGCCAGAAATTCCTTTGTGACGCTGTTGCTGTGGCCGGCGCGAACGAGAAGCTGTTCATAACGGTCTATCAGGTCGGCGGCGGGATCGAGTTCAGCAGTGGTCGCGGTGATGTGAAGTACGGCTCTCCGCGCCTGCATTGGACCAATGACAACCTGAAGCGAGAGATCGCGCTGGTCTATGGCGCGCAGACGGTCGAGCTGGTTCATCCTACCCCATCCGGTAAGCACGGCCACATGCTCTAAGCAAGGCAGTCTTTTGAGGAGATCTGCTTGCTGAGGGTCGGACAAAATCTGGCCTTCTGCGGTTTAGCTGCGCCTACCCCCATGTACCCCGCTATCCACAGGTGTTCGTCGAAGCCGGACCCGCTACGATGGCGCCGTGAACAGCATCGATCCCCCACTGCTCGGCCTCTCGCAGCGCCTCCCGCCCTCCAACATGCAGGCGGAGCAAGCGCTGCTCGGCGCCCTGCTGGCAAACAACCGCGCCTATGAGCGGGTGTCCGAGTTCCTCGCCCCCGAACACTTCCAGGATCCGATTAATGGCCGCATCTACCAGGCGATCTCGCGTCGGGTCGAAGCCGGGCAGCTCGCCGACCCGATAACCCTCAAAGGCGAGTTCGAGCATTCTGGCATCCTTGAGGAGGTCGGCGGCGTCGCCTACTTGGCGCAGCTGCTGACCGCAATGGTCGGCATCATCAACGCCGGCGAATACGGCCAGGCGATCCACGACAGCTGGCTGCGGCGCCAGCTGATCGATATCGGCGAGACAGTGGTCAACAACGCGTTCGGCGCCGAGGCCGAGCTCGACGGTCGCCAGCAGATCGAGTTCGCCGAGCAGTCGCTGTTCGACCTCGCCAAGGACGGCGCCACCGGCGTCGGTTTCATCACCTTCGAGCGCGCGTTGACCATCGCCATCGACGGCGCCAACCGGGCGTTCCAGAATCCGGGCGGCGTCTCAGGGTTGTCTACCGGCCTGCGTGACCTGGACGCGAAAACCGGCGGCATGCATTCTTCCGACCTGCTGATCGTCGCCGGCCGCCCCGGCATGGGCAAGACCGCGCTGGCGACCAAGATCGCCTTCGGCGCGGCCAAGGCGCTGGTGCGTGCCGCGCAGGACAAGGACCCCAACGCCAAGCCGCGCGGCACGGTCGCGATCTTTTCGCTCGAGATGAGCGCCGAGCAGCTGGCGACCCGGCTGCTCAGCGAGGAGGCACGGATATCCAGCGACCGCATCCGCCGCGGCGACATCGGCCAGCGCGATTTCGACAAGTTCGTCCAGGTGGCGCGCGAGGTCGCCTCGCTGCCGATCGAGATCGACGACACGCCGGCGATCACGCTGTCGGCGCTGCGCACCCGCTGCCGGCGGCTGAAGCGGACCAAGGGGCTGGAGCTGATCGTGATCGACTACCTGCAACTCATGCGGCCGTCGGCCGGGGTGAGGCCGGAAAACCGGGTGCAGGAAATCAGCCAGATCACCCAGGGGCTGAAGGCGCTGGCCAAGGAGCTGTCGGTGCCGGTGATGGCGCTGTCACAGCTGTCGCGCGCGGTGGAAAGCCGGGAGGACAAGCGGCCGCAGCTGGCGGACCTGCGCGAGTCTGGCTCGATCGAGCAGGATGCCGATGCGGTGATGTTCGTCTATCGCGACGAGTACTACCTGCAGCAGAAGATGCCGAAGCAGATGGGCTTCGATAGCGAGGACAAGTACCATAATAGCCTGGAGAAGTGGCAGCAGGACATGGAAACCGCCCACAACAAGGCCGAGCTGATCTTGGCCAAGCAGCGGCATGGGCCTACTGGGAAGATTGATCTGCTTTTCGAGGGCGAGTTTACCCGGTTTGCCGATATCGATCTTACGCATTCCGGGCATTAGGAAGGCCAGGGGCTCTGCCCCCTCCTTTAAAGCGATGGGACCCCGTCAAAGGTCTAGCCCTTTGCAATCCCCCGACTTCAGTAAGGCGGGTCCGGGGGCGCTCCCCCCGGCGGGGTCCGGGGCTGGCCCCGGCGCTTGCTTGGAAATCGACCTCACTGCGATCGCTGAAAACTGGCGCCTTCTTGGCCGTTTGCACGCCGGCACCGTGGGAGCCGCGGTCAAGGCGAACGCCTATGGCCTAGGCGCCGACAGGGTGGCGCCGGCGCTGTTCGAGGCAGGCTGCCGGCATTTCTTCGTGGCCTACGTTGGCGAGGCGCTGGCGCTGCGGCCGTTGCTGCCTGGGGCGATGATCGCGGTGCTGAACGGGCTGATTCCCGGTACCGAGTCGCATTATGCCACGCACGACCTCACCCCGACGCTTGGTTCGTTGGCGGAGATCGACGCGTGGCGGGAGGCCGGCGGCGGCCCGGCCATTCTGCACATCGACACCGGCATGCACCGGCTGGGGCTGGAGGAAGCGGATGTCGGGGCGCTTGCCGCGGCGCCTGAGCGGTTGGCCGGGATTGGGGTCCGCTACCTGATGACCCATCTGGTGGCGTCCGAAAATCCGCGGGATCCGATCAACCGGGCGCAGGCGGAGCGATTCGCCGCCGCCTGTGCCCGGCTACCGGCAGCGGCGCGCTCGATCGCCAATTCGTCGGGTATTTTCCTTGGCACCGAGTTCGCCTCCGATCTGGCGCGGCCGGGTGCGGCGCTCTACGGCATCAACCCGAGGCCGGGGCGGCCCAACCCGATGCGCCAGGTGGTGCGGCTGCGTGCCCGCGTGCTGTCGTCGCGAAACATCGCGGCTGGCGAGCGCGTCGGCTATAACGGCATCTGGACGGCGATGCGGGCGTCTCGGATCGCCACCGTCGGCATTGGTTATGCCGACGGGTTTGCACGCGTGCAGCCGGGTTCGCCGGCCGCCATTTTTGACGGGCGGGCGGTTCCGCTGGTAGGGCGTGTGTCCATGGACCTCACGACCTTCGATGCGACCGACCATCCCGGCATCGTGCCCGGCGCCTGGCTCGACATGATCGGCCTCGGCCGCAGCGTGGATGACGTGGCGGAGGCGGCCGGCACCAATGGCTACGAGGTCCTGACGCGGCTCGGCGCGCGCTTCGCCCGGAACTATAGGTGAACGCTTTGCTTGACCGCATCGCGCGGCTCGGCCGAATCGTAATCGCCGTCCTGCACAGCGTCGGGGAAGTCACGCTGTTCGGAATGGCCGGCGTGTCGCATATCTTCCGGCCGCCTTTCTATGGGCGCGCATTCGGCACCGCGATGATGAATATCGGGTTCTTCAGCCTGCCCGTGGTGGCGCTGACGGCGGTGTTCACCGGGATGGTGTTGGCGCTACAATCGTTCACCGGCTTTTCGCGGTTCTCGGCCGAGGGCGCCATCGCCAACGTTGTTGTGCTGTCGGTGACGCGCGAGTTGGGCCCGGTGCTGGCCGGACTTATCGTGGCGGGACGGGTTGGGGCGGCGATGGCGGCCGAGATCGGCACCATGCGCGTCACCGACCAGATCGACGCGCTTTCGACCTTGTCCACCGATCCGATGAAATACCTGGTGGCACCCCGGCTGCTCGCCGGCACGCTGTCGCTGCCGCTGCTGGTGGTGGTGGCCGACATATTGGGCGTGATGGGCGGCTACCTGATCGCGGCGCTGAAGCTTGGCTTCAACTCCACCACCTATATCGCCCGCACACTCGATTTCGTGCAGCTCGACGACGTGCTTTCCGGGCTTGCCAAGGCGGCGGTGTTCGGGTTCCTGATCGCGCTGATGGGCTGCTACCAGGGCTACAACTCCCGCGGCGGCGCGCAGGGCGTCGGCAACGCCACCACCTCTGCCGTGGTCGCCGCGTCCATTCTAATCCTCGCCTTCGACTACGTGCTGACCGAGATGTTCTTTGCCCGCTAGTGTGAAGCTTCGCATCGCCGGGTTGAAGAAATCCTTTGGCGACAAGCTGGTGCTCGACGGCATCGACCTGGAGGTCGAGGCCGGCAGCCTGCTGGTGGTGATCGGCGGCTCGGGCTCGGGCAAGTCCGTGCTGCTGAAATGCATCCTTGGCCTGATCGAGCCAGACGCGGGAACGATCGAGATCGATGGCCGCGACATACTGGCTTTGCCGCCGGAGCAACGGGCCGTCGAGCGCGGCAAGATCGGCATGCTGTTCCAGAACGGCGCGCTGTTCGACAGCCTGCCGGTTTGGGAAAACGTCACCTTCGGGCTGCTGGCGCAGGATCGCGTGAAACGGGCCGAGGCCCCTGCCCTGGCGGCCGAGTTCCTGAAGCAGGTCGGGCTGGCCGAGACCGTCGGGGAACTTTCGCCGGCGGAACTGTCGGGCGGCATGCAGAAGCGCGTGGCGCTGGCGCGCGCCATCGCCGCCCGGCCGGAGATGCTGTTCTTCGACGAGCCGACCACCGGGCTCGACCCGATCATGGGGGCGGTGATCGACGGGCTGATCATCGACTGCGTCAAGCGGCTGGGCTCGACCGCCGTCGCCATCACCCACGACATGGCCAGCGCGCGGCGCATCGGCGATGCCGCGGCGATGATCAACAGGGGAAAGATAATCTGGCGCGGACCGGCCTCGGCGCTGATGGACAGCGGCAATGCGATGGTCGATCAGTTCACCCATGGCCGCCGCGAGGGCCCGATCCAGATGGAACTGCGGAAATGATCTCTTCCCGCCTGGCGTGGCTGTGCCTTCTGGTCGTGCTGGTTCAACCGGCGAGGGCCGAGGACGCGACGCAGACCGGCGCGCGGCAGGTGGTCGGGCTGTTCCTGAAGTCCTGCGTCAACTTCACCGGCGACCGCTCCGGGCTGCGCAGCTGGGCGGCGCGCACCGGGCTGCCGCAGCTGGCGGACCCGGCGCGCGAGGCGTTCCTGTATGGGCTGCCGGGCATGGTGTTCGACGCCACCGCGCAGGGCAGCAAGCTGGTGCTGGTGTCCGAGGATAGCGGCTCGTGCTCCGTCGTGGTCGCGGCAGCGGACGGGGCGATGGTGGTGGATGAACTCGAACGCGCGCTCAAGGCGAGCCAGATCACCCTGCAGGTGACCCGCGACACGACCGACGCCAAGGAGGCGGCGCTGCGCCACCGCGAGTACTCAGCCTCGGGCGGCAAGCGTCAGTGGCAGATGCTGGTCAGCACCGTCCAGGCGCCCGGCGGCGGCAGCGCCATGCTGACCGCCAACCCGGGATAAAGCCGCATGGCCAAGCCGGCGCCGCGCTTCGTCTGCCAGTCCTGCGGCGCCGTCACCGGCAAGTGGTCGGGGCGGTGCGAGACCTGCGGCGAGTGGAACACCATCGTCGAGGAGCCGGCCGAAAGCCGTCCCGGTGTAGCTGCGAAAGCCGCGGTAAAAGGCCGTGGGCTGGCGTTTGTCAGCCTGCAGGGCGCCACCGCGCCGGCGCCGCGCACCGCGACCGCGATCGCCGAGCTCGACCGGGTGCTCGGCGGCGGGCTGGTGGCGGCGTCGGCGGTGCTGGTGGCGGGCGATCCCGGCATCGGCAAATCGACGTTGCTGCTCCAGGTCGCGGCTTCCCTGGCGCGGTCCGGGCGGCGGGTGCTGTACGTGTCCGGCGAGGAGGCGGTCGAGCAGGTGCGGCTGCGCGCCCGGCGGCTGGGCCTGGCCGATGCGGGGGTCGAGCTCGCCGCCTCGATCAACCTGCGCGACATCCTCGCAAGCCTG
>JANXRT010000217.1 GCA_025356735.1 Acetobacteraceae bacterium
CTCGGGTCCGCCATAGCGGTGGATGCGTAGCGCGTGGGTCATGCGGCCATCTCCGATATTCCGGCAAGTGTGACAGAGCGGCGGTTCGACCTCAATCAGGCGATGGTTGATCCATCCCATGCCGTGCATAGTCGCCGGCAAGGAATGGGAGTTCGCACATGAAACTGTTCGACATCACGGGCAAGGTCGCGATCGTCACCGGCGGCAATGGCGGCATCGGGCTTGGCATGGCGCGCGGCATGGCCTCGATCGGCGCCGCCATCCTGATCGCCGGCCGCAACGCGGAGAAGTCGGAAGCGGCCGTTGCCGCGCTGCGCGCCATGGGCGCCCGCGCGGAAGGGACGACGGTCGACGTGACCCGGGAAGACCAGTGCGTCGCCATGGTGGGCGAGGCGATCCGGCTGTTCGGGCGCGTCGACATCCTGGTCAACAATGCCGGCATGTCGATCCGCAAGCGCCCGGAGGATTTGTCCGAAGCGGAGTGGCACCAGGTGATGGATACCAACCTGACCAGCGCGTTCCTGTGCTGCCGCGCGGTCTATGTGCCGATGAAGACGCAAGGCGGCGGCAAGATCATCAACATCGGATCGATGATGTCGCTGTTCGGCGCGCCTTATGCGACGCCCTATGCGTCGAGCAAGGGCGGCATCATGCAGCTGACAAGATCTTTCGCCACCGCCTGGGCCGCCGACAACATCCAGGTAAACGCCGTGTTGCCAGGCTGGATCGACACCGATCTCACGCGCAACGCCCGCGCCCAGGTCGACCGGCTACACGACAGCGTGCTTGCCCGCACGCCGGCTGGAAGGTGGGGCCATCCCGACGACATGGCCGGCATCGCCGCCTTCCTTGCGGCGCCCGCGTCCGACTTCGTGACCGGCGCCGCCATGGCGGTCGACGGCGGATTTTCGGCTCAGGGGTAGGGCTTGGCCAACCTCCGCCGCATCGCCGGCATGGTGGGCGGCACCATCCGGGCTGGCCTGCGCATCGATCTCGGCAACGTGGCCGGTGAGCTTGGAAAGCGTCTTGTGCAGCATCTGCCATTCCTGCTTGTTCAAGCCGGCCGACAGCAGCTCCTCGGTTTTCAGCGCCAACGGCACTGCATTGGCATGGATCCCATGGCCCTTGCGCGTCAGGCTCAACAGCCGGCCGCGCCCATCGCTCGGGTCATGTGCCTGCTTGACCAGGCCCCGTGTGACCAGGCTCGCCGCGGCGCGGCTGACCTTGACCTTGTCCATGGCGGTGGCTTCGCCAACGGCGCTTGGCGAAATGCTCACAAATCGCCCGACGACCGTGAGCACGCGCCACTCCGGGATGCTGAGGCCGAATGCCTCGGCATAGCGGCGGCCAAACAGCCGCGAGACGCGTCCCGCCGCCACCGAGAGCCGGTATGGCAAGAAATCTTCCAGGTGGAACTCGGTGCCGTTGCCGCCGACGGCCGCAGCCTCGTTCGCTTTGCGTCTCATGTGAAACCACTCCAATCCAAGCAACGCCGATATACCAGCAGGTTCTGTTCCAGCAGGAACGATAAACCCCGTTCAGGCATCAACCCGGCATGGCGTGTTCGCCCGAGATTGAAACGCCTTCGATCTCACATGGTTGCCACTTCGCCGCGACCATACGCCAGAACAATAAGAACCCTGGGCCATAGACCGATGCGTTCATGGCTGGCGAAATCGGCTCGAAACCGTCGCAACCGGAACTCATCGCCGTCCGCGGCCGCGGATTCGGCGGATATTTCAAGCAACATCGTGCGCAATCGACTGTCGCGCAATAGCCATCGTCATCGCCGGCGCACGGAATTTTGCGTGTCGGCCGACCGGCCGGTCGATCCCCTCGCCGGCTGAGCGTGCGGGCTGCGGGATCGAGGACCTATGCGTCAGCCAGCCGAATGGATCAGGCCCGATGTCAAGCAACGCTTTGCATCCGGCCGCATTCAGTATCGGCTAGCACGGGGGATGATTCGAGATGAAACAGCCGCATACCGAAAAAGATATCGACCATACTGACGATCAACAGAACACCGGCAACCACAAGAAGCCGGATGCCAAGGACAAGGGCGGTGCCGACCGCTTTGGCGGCACCCGCGCGGGTGCCGAAAACGTGGAGCCGGCAAAGCCGGACGGTGCGCCTCGCAAGTAGGATCAACAGGGGCGGCGGTTCTTCCGGCCGCCCCTGTTGCTTCAGGCCTACTTCAGCCAGCCGGCCAATATCGCCAGCAGCAGCAAAGCCACGATGTTGGTGATCTTGATCATTGGATTGACCGCCGGGCCGGCGGTGTCCTTGTAGGGGTCGCCCACGGTGTCGCCGGTCACGGCCGCCTTGTGCGCGTCCGAGCCCTTGCCGCCATGGTTACCTTCCTCGATGTACTTCTTGGCGTTGTCCCAGGCGCCGCCGCCCGACGTCATCGAGATCGCGACGAACAGCCCGGTCACGATCACGCCGAGCAACATCGCACCAAGGCAGGTGAACGCCGCGGCGCGGCCGGCGACGGCGTTGATCACGATCCACAGCACGATCGGCGCCAGCACCGGCAGCAGCGACGGCAGGATCATCTCCCGGATCGCCGCCTTGGTCAGCATGTCCACAGCAGTGCCGTATTCCGGCTTCTGGGTGCCGAGCATGATGCCCGGCATCGCCTTGAACTGGCGCCGGACCTCGACCACGACCGCGCCGGCAGCGCGGCCGACCGCGGTCATGCCCATGGCGCCGAACAGGTAGGGCAGCAGCCCGCCCAGGAACAGCCCGACCACGACGAACGGATCCTCGAGCGAGAAACGCACGTCAAGCTTCGGGAAGTAGAATTTGAGGTCCTGCGTGTAGGCGGCGAACAGCACCAGCGAGGCGAGCCCGGCCGAGCCGATGGCGTAGCCCTTGGTCACCGCCTTGGTGGTGTTGCCGACCGCATCCAGCGCGTCGGTGGTGACGCGCACGTCCGGCGGCAGGTCGGCCATCTCGGCGATGCCGCCGGCGTTGTCGGTTACGGGACCATAGGCATCGAGTGCGACGATCATGCCGGCCACCGCCAGCATGGTGGTGGCGGCGATGGCGATGCCGAACAGGCCAGCCACCAGGTAGGCGGCGATAATGCCGACGCAAATGACGAGCACCGGCAGCGCCGTCGCCTCCATCGACATCGCCAGGCCCTGGATGACGTTGGTGCCATGGCCGGTCGTCGAGCTCTGCGCGATGCTGCGTACCGGGCGGTACTCGGTCGAGGTGTAGTATTCGGTGATGACGACGATGAAGCCGGTGACGGCCATGCCGACGATCGAGCACAGGAAAAGGTCCATGCCGACATACGATCCGCCGGAAACCAGCGGCAGCGGCGTCGAGAAGCCGACGAACCAGCCGATGATGACGGCGATCGATACCACTGACAGCACGCCGGTGACGATCAGGCCCTTGTACAGCGCCCACATGATGCCGTTATCGGCGCCGAGCTTGACGAAGTAGGTGCCGATGATTGAGGTGATGATGCAGACCGCGCCGATGCCAAGCGGCAGCAGCAACATCGCGTCGCGAACTTCCGGACGGAAGAAGATGGCCGCCAGCAGCATGGTCGCGACGAGCGTGACCGCATAGGTTTCGAACAAATCGGCCGCCATGCCGGCGCAGTCGCCGACGTTGTCGCCGACGTTGTCGGCGATCACCGCCGGGTTGCGGGGGTCGTCCTCGGGGATGCCGGCCTCGACCTTGCCGACCAGGTCGGCGCCGACATCGGCGCCCTTGGTGAAGATGCCGCCGCCGAGCCGGGCGAAGATCGAGATCAGCGAGGCGCCGAACGACAGCGCGACCAGGGCCTCCAGCACCGGGCGGAGATCGTTGCCCGGAAGTATCCGGCGCAGCACCATGTAGTAGATGCCGACGCCGAGCAGGCCGAGCCCGACCACCAGCATGCCCGTGACGGCGCCGGCCTTGAAGGCGATGTCGAGGCCGGCGGCCAGGCCGCGGCGCGACGCCTGGGCGGTGCGGACGTTGGCGCGGACCGACACGTTCATGCCGGCGAAGCCCGCGACCGCGGACAGGATGGCGCCGATGGCGAAACCGATCGCCACCTGCAGGCCGAGGGTGAGATAGAGGATGACCAGAATCACCAGCCCGACGATGCCAATGGTAGTGTACTGGCGGTTGAGGTAGGCGCGGGCACCCTCCTGGATCGCCGCGGCGATTTCCTGCATCCGGGCGTTGCCGGCGTCGGCCGCCAGCACCTGGCGGGCGGTGACGACGCCGTAGGCCAACGCCAGCAGGCCGCAGATGATGATCAATAGATAGGCCGGTTGCATCCTGAACGATCCCCGTTTCGATGTGGCGCCAATCCAGGACGCAGGGTGGCTTTTAGATCAAGCTCCCGGTTGGTCAAGCGCCGCAGGCAGTGAGAAAGGTTGGGCTCTGCCCAAACCCGCCAGGGGAAGCGCCCCTGGACGCGCCTTACTTAGGGGATGCGCTCCCGGGCGCTTCCCGGGCGGGGCCAGGGGCAGAGCCCCAGCCTTACTGCTTCTTCTGTACCAACAATTCCGCAATCCGCCGCGCGAACTCGGCCGGATCGCGTGGCGCCTCGCCTTCCTGGATGCGTGCCAGGTCGAGCAGCGTGCCGGCCGCGGCGGGCACCTGGCCGAGGTCGGCGGCGAGGCTTTCGATCAGCGCGTGGCGGGGGTTGATCTCGAGGTTGGGTGGGCTTTGCCAGCCGGCGCGGCCGGCGCGGCGCAGCAGCCGCTGCATCTGCAGGTCGGGTCCGGCGCCGGCGGCGAGAAGCACGGCGCTGTCGACCAGGCTGTGGCTGGCGCGGACTTCGCCGACTGCGTCGCCGAGCGCTTCCTTGATGGCGGCGCAGAGCGCTGCGACGTCGGCGGGCTCGCCTTCCGGCTTGAGGTCGGCCGAGGATTGCGTGACGTTCGCGAGCTTTTTGCCCTCGAACTCCATCAGCCGTTCCGGCCAGAAGGCGTCGATCGGATCGGTCAGCAGCAGCACCTCGATGCCGCGGGCGCGGAAGCCTTCGAGCTGCGGCGAGCGGCGCAGGTTTTCGAGGTTCTCGCCGGTGATGTAGTAGATCTTCTCGTATTCCGGCTTCATCCTCGCGACATATTCGGCAAAATTCGTCAGCTCATCGCCGGCGGTCGAATGCAGTCGCACCAGGGAAGTGATCTCAGTGCGGTGCTCGGCGTCGTCCCACAGGCCCTCCTTCACGACAGGGCCGAAATTCTCCCAGAATTTCGCGTATTCCTCGGCATCCTTGGCGCGGGTCTTAAGCTCGGTGATGACGCGGTTGGTGACGGCGCGGCGGATGCGGGCGAGCACCGGGGTGGTCTGCAGCATCTCGCGCGAGACGTTGAGCGGCAGGTCCTCGGTATCCACCACGCCTTGCACGAAGCGCAGCCAGCTCGGCAGCAACTCGGCGCGGTCGGTGATGAACATGCGTTTGACGTGCAGCCTTATGTGCGATTCGCGATCGCCCTCAACGGCGTCGAACGGCTTCATACCGGGCACGAACAACATGGCATGGAACTCGAGCGTGCCCTCGGCGCGCCAGGACAGGGTCGCCCAGGGCTGGTCGAAGATGTTGCCGAGGTGGCGGTAGAAATCCTGGGTCTGCTCGTCGGTGACGTCGGATTTCGGCTTGCGCCACAGCGCCGTGCCCTGGTTGACGGTCTTTTCCTCGCCGCCATCCTTGCCGCTTTCAAGCAGGGTAATCGGCACGGTGATGTGGTCGGCCCACTTGCGGATGATGGTCTCGAGCCGGATCGACTCCAGGTACTCGTCGGCATCGGCCTTGACGTGCAGCACGACCGTGGTGCCGGGCATGTCGCGGGTGGCCGGTGCAATGGTGAACTCTCCGCGCCCGTCGGATGACCAGGTGAACGCGTCGTCGCTGCCGGCGCGGCGCGAGGTGACCTCGACCCGGTCGGCGACCATGAACGCCGAATAGAAGCCGACGCCGAACTGGCCGATCAGGCTGGGACGGTCCTCGGCGGTGGCTGCGGCGACCGCCTGGGCGGCGGCCGAGGTGCCGGAGCGCGCGATGGTGCCGAGGTTGTCGATCAGCTCCTGCCGGGTCATGCCGATGCCGTCGTCGGTGATCTCCAGGGTGCGGGCGGCACGGTCCACGACCAGCCTGACCTTGGGTGTTTCAGGCAGGCTGAGGCCTGGATCGGTCAGCGCCTCGAAGCGGCGGCGGTCGGTGGCGTCGGCGGCGTTGGCGACCAGTTCGCGGAGGAAGATCTCGCGCTCGGAATACAGCGAGTGCACCACGAGATCGAGCAAGCGCCCTACCTCTGCTCCGAATCCGTGCGTTTCCGCGCCTGCAACCATGTCCATCGTCAGCTCCTGTCGTCTGTCACGGCCGCCATATGCACAGCGCCGCGCAACATTTCAATCGCTTACCCATGGCCGGCGAACGGTCGCGTGTGATGGGGCTTGCCTGCGGCGGCTGGACTTGCATTCGGCCGCCGAACCCCCAAACATCTTTCCATGTCCGGTTTCGCGCCCCGCGTTAAGGCTGTGCTCGGTCCGACCAACACCGGCAAGACGCATCTGGCGATCGACCGGCTGCTGGCGCATTCCTCCGGCACCATCGGCTTTCCGCTGCGGCTGCTGGCGCGCGAGAACTACGACAAGATGGTGGCGCGCAAGGGCGAGAAGTCGGTGGCGCTGATCACCGGCGAGGAGAAAATCGTGCCGCCGGGCGCGCGTTATTTCTCCTGCACCGTCGAGGCGATGCCGCTCGATCGTCCCACGGAATTCCTGGCGGTCGATGAAATCCAACTCTGCGCCGATCCCGACCGCGGCCACATCTTCACCGAGCGGCTGCTGCACGCCCGCGGCCTGGTCGAGACGATGTTCCTCGGCGCCGAGACCATCCGGCCGCTGCTCAAGCGGCTAGTCCCGCAGGCCGAGATCGACACCCGCCCACGCCTGTCCCAGCTAACCCACGCAGGCGCCATTAAGCTGACCAAGCTGCCGCCGCGCTCGGCCGTGGTCGCGTTCAGCGCCGGCGAGGTCTATGCCATCGCCGAGCTGATCCGCCGCCGCCGCGGTGGCTGCGCCGTGGTCATGGGCCGGCTGTCGCCGCGCACCCGCAACGCCCAGGTGGCGCTGTATCAAGCCAAGGAGGTCGATTTCCTGGTCGCGACCGACGCCATCGGCATGGGTCTGAACATGGATGTCGACCATGTCGCCTTCGCCCGGCTGTCGAAGTTCGACGGACACCGGCCGCGGCGCCTGACCGCGCCCGAGATCGCCCAGATCGCCGGGCGGGCCGGGCGCGGCATGCGCGACGGCAGCTTCGGCACCACCGGCGACTGCCTGCCCTTGACGGAGGATCTGGTCCGCGCCGTCGAGGATCACCGGTTCGAGCCAGTAACGCAGATCTGCTGGCGCAACGAGCAGCTTGATTTTTCGACGTTGGACGGATTGCTGCACAGCCTGGCGGCTCCGCCACCCGGGCCGGGGCTGGTGCGCGGCAACGAGGCGACCGACTTGGAAACCCTGGCTGCCCTGGCGCGCGATCTGGAAATTTCCCGACTTGCGACCAGCCGATCGCGCATCCGGCTGCTGTGGGAGGTCTGCCAAATCCCGGATTTCCGCAAGCTGGCGGACGAGACCCATGTCCGGCTGTGCGCCCGCGTGTTCCGCCACATTGCCGAGGACGGAAAGCTCCCCGCGGATTGGCTGGCCGGCCAGATTGCCGCCATCTCGCGCCAGGATGGCGACATCGACACGCTGATGCAGCGGTTGTCGGGCGTGCGGGTGTGGTCGTACATCGCCGCCCGCGCCGATTGGGTTGCCGACGCGCCCCACTGGCAGGCGCGGGCGCGCGAGGTCGAGGACGCGCTGTCGGACGCGCTGCACGAGCGGCTGACGGCGCGGTTCGTCGATCGCCGCGCCGCCCACCTGATACGCCAGCTCGACCAGGCCGGCGGCGACAACCTGCTTTCAGCCGTCACCGCGCGGGGCGAGGTCGTGGTCGAGGGCCACGCCGTCGGCCACGTCGCCGGGTTCGGCTTCCTGCCCGATCCGCTGGCCGAGGGGCCCGAGAAGAAGCTGGTGCTGCGCGCCGCCCGGCGCGCGCTGCGTGACGAGATGCCGCGCCGGGTCGGCGCCGTGGAGCAGGCCGGCGACGAAGTTTTCACGTTCGACGACGCGCACCGGATTTGGTGGGACGGCGCCGCGATCGGCCGGTTGCGGCCCGGCGCCAGCACGTTGACGCCACGCATCGACATCCTGGACAGCGAGTTCCTCGACGGTGCCCAGCGCGAACGTCTTCGGCGGCGTTTGCAGGCCTGGCTTGAGGGCCGGCTGCGCCATGAATTCACGCCGATTCACCTGATGATGGAACGGGCGAACCGCGAAATACTCCTGCGCGGACTGGCGCATCGCCTCGGCGAGGCCCTGGGCGTGCTGGAGATCGATTGCCATGAGGAGATGTCATTCGATCTCCGCCGCCGCGCCAAGGCGATCGGGTTGGTCGCAGGTCAGTACGGGTTGTTCGTTCCGGCCATGCTGCGGCCGCAGGCGGCGAACCTTCGCGCCCGGCTGCTGTCGCTGTCCGCCGGCCTGCCGATGCCCCGATTGCCTGAGCCGGGCCGCGTGTCGCTGCC
>JANXRT010000267.1 GCA_025356735.1 Acetobacteraceae bacterium
CCCATACTAAGTGAGGCGCACCGGGGCGCCACCCCGGCAGGGTTTGGGGCGGAGCCCCATGCTGGCTAACCCGGCTGGGGTGCCGGCCCCAACCCCCCCGCCGGCGGGGAAGCCGGACGGCCCGAGTTGGGCACCGAAGCACGCCGGCTCTCAGGCGCCGGCTCGTCCACGACCTTGCGAATTACCGGCTCGCCACGCAGCACGGTGCGGATTTCATCGCCCGACAGCGTCTCGTACTCCAGCAGCCCACGCGCCAACCGATGCAGCTCTTCGACATTCTCGGTCAGGATGCGCTTGGCCATCGCGTAGGCCCGGTCGATCACCGCCTTGATCTCGCTGTCGATCTCGCGTGCCGTGGCTTCCGACACGTTCTTGTTCTGCGTCACCGAGTGGCCGAGGAACACCTCCTGGCTGTTGTCGCCATAGGCGATCATGCCGAGCTTGGTGCTCATACCCCATTCCGTGATCATCCGGCGGGTCTGGTCGGTCGCCATCTTGATGTCGCCCGACGCGCCGTTCGACACCTTGTCGGCCCCGAAGATGATCTCCTCCGCCGCGCGGCCGCCCATCGCCATGGTCAGCTCGGACAGCAGCTTGGACTTGCTCTTGGAATAACGGTCGCCCTCCGGCAGGCTCATCACCAGGCCCAGCGCGCGGCCACGCGGAATGATGGTCGCCTTGTGCACCGGATCGCACTCCGGCTCGTGCATGGCAATCAGCGCATGGCCGGCCTCATGGTAGGCGGTCATCCGCTTTTCGGCCTCGGACATCACCAGCGACCGGCGCTCGGCACCCATCATCACCTTGTCCTTGGCGGACTCGAACGCCAGCATCGCGACGACCCGCTTGCCCATCCGCGCCGCCAGCAACGCCGCCTCGTTGACCAGGTTGGCGAGGTCGGCGCCAGAAAAGCCGGGCGTGCCACGCGCGATGGTCTTGGGATCGACGTCGGAGGCCAGCGGCACCTTGCGCATGTGCACGCGAAGGATCTTCTCGCGCCCGTTCACGTCCGGGTTCGGCACCACGACCTGGCGGTCGAACCGGCCCGGCCTCAGCAGCGCCGGATCGAGCACATCCGGGCGGTTGGTGGCGGCGATCAGGATGACACCCTCGTTGCTCTCGAAGCCGTCCATCTCGACCAGCATCTGGTTGAGGGTCTGCTCGCGCTCGTCGTTGCCGCCGCCAAGGCCGGCGCCGCGATGGCGGCCGACGGCGTCGATCTCGTCGATGAAGATGATGCAAGGCGCGTTCTTCTTGCCCTGCTCGAACATGTCACGCACGCGGGATGCGCCGACACCGACGAACATCTCGACGAAATCAGAGCCAGAGATGGTGAAGAACGGCACGTTGGCCTCGCCGGCGATGGCGCGCGCCAGCAACGTCTTGCCGGTGCCGGGCGGGCCGACGAGCAGCACACCCTTGGGGATCTTGCCGCCGAGACGCTGGAACTTCTGCGGGTCCTTGAGGAACTCGACAATCTCCTGCAGCTCGCTCTTCGCCTCGTCGATGCCGGCCACGTCGTCGAACGTCACCCGGCCCTGCTTCTCGGTCAGCAGCCGGGCACGGGACTTGCCGAAGCCCATGGCACGGCCGCCGCCCGACTGCATCTGGCGCATGAAGAACACCCAGACGCCGATCAGCAGCAACATCGGGAACCACGACAGCAGATAGTGCAGCAGCGGGTTGACGCCGTCATCCTCAGGCTTGGCGATGACGCGCACGCCCTTGTCGGTTAGCCGCTGCACCAGGGTCGGATCTTCCGGGGTGTAGGTCTGGAAGTTGCGGCCATCGTTGAGCTGACCACTGACGGTGCGGCCCTGGATGACGACATCGCGCACGTGACCGCCGTTCATCTCGGAGATGAAGTCGGAATAGGCGACCTGGGTCGATGCCGGGCGCGTGGCCCCGGGCTGGAACAGGTTGAACAGCACCACCAGAAGCAGCGCGATGATGACCCAGAGTGCCAGGTTGCGGCCGAAATTACTCATTTGTATTAACTCAATCCTACCCGTTGGTCCTGCGACAATCCAAAGCCCGGTCTATCGGCCCTGAATGCGCCAGGGTTGTCCATAGACCGTATAGAGGCCAGGGCCGAATAAAGCCCTATCTTTATGCCTGAACGTGAACATAGGAAGTCCGCAGGCCAAACACATCCCCCCGATCGATCCCCCGGTCCGTTCCTAGGCTGAGAACCATGCGCCGGACGCAGGATTGGCCGGATGCCAGCGTAGCTCGGCGCATCCTATCCCCGCATTCCGGAATGTGGAAAGGCCCGCGTCCGCCAGATGCGGCACGGCGATCCCGCCGGCGCCGTCGCGCAACGCCGGCAGCGTCGCCAGCACGGCAGCCGGAAGATCGCTACGGCGGCGGAACGCCGGTGCGTTGGCGCCGACCGCGCCCAGGCTGAAGCCGTTCGGCACGGCCCCGCGCAGACGGAACCGTCCATCCCACACCGCTCCCGCCACCGCCGGAAGCGCCGGCGCCATGGCGCGCGCCTCACGCAGCAGGATCAGCCGGCCGCGCCAGCGCATCAGCCGCACCCCGGCGAAGGTACCGGGCCGGGGGTCACCGGCCTGCGCCTCGACCACGACCCGGGCGGGCGGATAGCGGCTGCCCGACACCATCCGCGCCAGCGCGCCCAGAACGTCGGCGGGGATCGGCCCTTCCGGCAGGATGGCGAAACCCTCGGGCCGCAGCGTCACGTGTTCGGCCATGAACGCGGCGCGCGCCATCTCGCGCGCGATCCGGCGCATCGCCGCTTGCCGGGCGGCATCGGCCAGGGCGGCGCCGGCGCTGCCTGCCCCGTCGCGATCCCGCCGCAACAGCCGCAGCCGCGGCCGCAACGCGCTGGCATCGGCGTTGGACGGGTCCTCGATCCACGCAAGTCCCGCCGCCGCCAACGTGGCGCGCAGCCGTCCGGGCGGCTGCGCCAGCAAGGGCCGCAGCAGGCGCAACCCGGCGGTTTCGACCAACGCGGCCATGCTGGCCATGCCGTCGTCGCCGCTCTGGCCCAGCGCCCGGATCAGGACGGTCTCGGCCTGATCGGCCGCGTGGTGTCCGAGCAGCAGATGCACGATGCCCGCCTCCGCGCAGGCCATCGTCAGCACGCCGTAGCGCGCCTGCCGGGCGCGCACCGCGAGCGCCGGTCCCGCATGAAGATCACGCAGCGTCAGCACCCTGGCGGCGATCCCCCAACCGTTCAGCGATCGCCCGTTCAGCAATCGCCCGTTCAGCAATCGCGCAGTCCGCGCGGCTTCCCCGGCGGAGCTGCCGCGCAACCCGTGATCGACGATGAGGGCAAAAACCCGGCCGGCGCGCGCACGCGCCCACCGGTCGGCCAGAAGCGCCAGGCACAGGCTGTCCGCACCGCCCGAGACCGCGACGCCAAGCACCGGCGCCGGCTCGAAGGGGCCAAGTGGCGCCATCCATCCGGCGAATTCCTCATCCCCGATCGGACCTTCGACAGGGATCATCGCCTCAGCGGCAGCCGGCACGGCCCCGCAGCGCGGTGACGCCGTCGCGCAGATCGGGGCGGGGGCTCGGAAACTCGTTGGCGAGCTGGTTCAGCGTGTCGCAGGCGGCGCGCTTTTCGTTGATCGCGACCAGCGAGCCCGCCAGGCCGAACAGCGCATCCGGCGCGCGCGCGCCGCGGCGGTTGCGCTTGTAGCCGTCATCGTAGGCGATCGCCGCCTGCGCGTATTCGTGCCGCCCGGACAGCGCCTGCGCCAGCAGCATCTGCGCATCGTAGGCGCGCGGCGAGGTCTTGCTGTTGTTCAGCACCTCGCGCGCCGCCGCCTCGGCCGAGACGTAGTCACGCCGGGCCAGCGCCGCATTGCCATCCTGGATCGAGGCCTCGGGCGTGCGGCGGATGGCGGTCGGGGAAGCGGGAACCGCCGATGGCGGCGCCAGCGGCAACGCGGCCTGCGGAGCAGGCGCCGGCCGCCCGGCTGCGGGCGCGCCGCCCTCCAGCCCCTGCACCCGAAAGCCGAGATCGCCGACCTGCTTGCCGAGTTCGTCGCCCTGGCGCTGGACCCGGTTGTCGATCTCGTCGATGCGCCCGCGCAACCGGCGCAGCTGTTCCTCCATCGACTCGACCCGGGAAAGAAGCTGCCCGGTGATCTCGCTGTTGCCGGAGTTATCGACGGCCGCTGGCCGCCCGCCAAGGAACGAGCCGCCGGAAGCGGGGGCGCCGCGCGGCCCCTGGTCGCGAAGCTGCTGCACGTCGCGCCTCAGCTCGAGCATCTGGTTGCGCAGCTCGATCGCCTCGCGCGAGTCAAGCTGCGCCAGCGCCGGCATTCCCAGCACCAGCGCCAGCGCGACCAGGCCGATGCCGGCGGCGTTCCTCACAGGGCGAAGCCAGCCCGCTGGATCAGCGGACCACCGTCACGGCGTTGCGGTTCTGGGTCCAGGCGGACTCGTCGGAGCCGGCAGCGGTCGGCTTCTCCTTGCCGTTGCTGATCGTCGTGATGCGGGCGCTGGAGACGCCCTTGGCGACCAGCAGGTCGCGCGCCGAGCGGGCGCGGCGCTGGCCGAGCGCCAGGTTGTATTCCTGGGTGCCGCGCTCGTCGGTGTTGCCCTCGACGCGGACCGCCGCCTGCGGGTACTTGGCCAGCCAGCGCGACTGCGCGTCGAGGTCGGAGCGCGCCTTGTCATCCAGCGTCGAGCGGTCGAAGGCGAAGAACACGCGATCCCCGGCGGAGGCCACCAGGTCCTCCTGGCTGCCCGGCGCCGGGCCGGAGCGCGAGGCCGAGGCGCCGTCGCCGGTGGTCGCGGCGGTGTCGGTGTTGGAGCACGCCGCCAGCAGCGCAACCGCCGCGACCACGCCGAGAATTCTGCTGTTCATGCAATTCGTTCCTGAATTTCGGGTGTCACGCTAAAGCGGCAGGCACACGCGCCGGCATCAATGCCGGGCGGACAGGGCGATTAGCGCCCGGCTTCGCGGCGGGTCAAGTTCGTGCTGCATCGCGGCGTTCATTCCGGTTCGCGCGGCCGATCGGTGCGACATATCGGCAACAGGTGTAACCAGTATCAAGCCGCAACGGGCGACCAGGCGGGTTCTGACGCATCGGTAGGCGTCGATACCACGCGCTCGTTGAAGCCGGTGATGTCGATCGAAACCAGCCGTGAGGAAAAGCCGGAACCGCGCGCATCCCGCGATGCGGTTTCGCGCCAGAACATCAGCACGCGGCCGTTCGGCGCGAAGGTCGGGCCCTCGACCGCGAAGCCCTCCGACAATATCCGCTCCCCGCTGCCGTCGGGATGCATGACGCCGATGCCCCAGCTCGCCCCGCCTAGCCGGGTAAAGGCGATCAGGTCGCCGCGCGGCGACCACACCGGCGTCGCATACCGGCCTTTGCCGAAGCTGATGCGCTTCACCCCGTTGCCGTCGGCGCCCATGATATAGAGCTGCTGGTCGCCGCCGCGGTCGGAGTTGAACACGATCTGCGCGCCGTCCGGGCTGTAACAGGGGCTGACATCGATTGCGCCGCTGTTGGTCAGGCTGCGCCGGCCGCCGCCGCCCAGCCCGACCGAGACGATGTCCGAGCCACCGCCGTTGTTGGTCACCGACATGATGACGCTGCTGCCGTCGGGCGCGAACCGGGGCGAGAAGGTCATGCCCTCGAACTCGCCCAAGACCTGCTGCCGGCCGGTGCCGAGATCGAACAGATAGACCCTGGGGCGGTTGTTGGCGAAGCTCATGAAGGCGATCTGGTCGCGCGTCGGATGGAACCGCGGCGTCAGCGCGAGCCACGATCCGTCGGTCAGCAGCCGGTTGTTCTCGCTATCCTGGTCCATGATCGCCAGCCGCTTGATGCGCTTCGATTTCGGTCCCGTGCCGGCGATATAGACGATGCGGGTATCGAAATAGCCCTTTTCCCCCAGCATCCGCTCATAGATCACGTCGCTGATGATGTGGGCGATGCGGCGCCAGTTGCCGGCGGTCGCGGTGTAGGCGGTGCCCTGGATCTGGGTCTGCGGCAGCACGTCCCACAGCCGAAACTCGACCCGGACGTTGCCGCCGCCCTGGCTCTCGCATCGGCCGGTGACCAGCGCCTGGGCGCCGATGGCGCGCCAGTTCTTGAAGTCGGGCGTGTCGCCCGACGGGCCGGAGCTTATGAACGCGGCCCGATCGACCGGGCGGAACAGGCCGCTGCGCGACAGGTCGGCCGCGATCACCATCGAGATGTCGCGGCCGATCTGGCCCGCGTCGCCGCCGGCGCCGGCGAATTCCGGGATGGCGATCGGGATCGGGTCGGTGCGGGCGCGGTTGACGTCGATCACGGCGCTTTGAGTGCCTGCAGCGGCCTGCGCCCAGGCGAAGTTCGGCAGCGCGAGCAGCGCGGCGCCGCCGGCGATCAGGCCGCGTCGCGAGGCGGAGAAGAATTCGGTCATCGCAAGGTCTCCCATGATGGACCTAGGGGCTGAAGCGGAAGGTCAGCGTGTTCTGCCGGCCCAGCAGCGTTTTCGGCAGAGGCAGGTTGGCGCACTGGGCACTCTTTACCGCGCGCACCGCCCGCTCGGCAAAGGCCCGGAAGCGCGGATCACCCATCTTGCCGCTATCCGCGTCAGCCACGCCGGCCACTCGGACGGTGCCCGCCTCATCGGTCCTCACGGTCAGCAGAACCCGGAACTTGTCCGCCCCGAGCGCTCCGGAATCATAGCTCCAGCAGCGCCGCACGGCATCCCCGATGGCGCCGCGCTGGTCGCCGGTGAGCTGTGACGTGGCGTCGCCGGTCGGATTGCCGCCGCCGTTCGGCGCCCCGCCGGCGGACGGGTTGTAGCGCGCGGTCGGCGGCGCGGACTGGCGCTGCAACGCGCGCAGCTTGTCCAGCGTGTTCTGCACCTCATGGCTCTCGGCGGCCTGGTTGCGAGTCGGGTTCGGCTGCGAGGTCGGGCTCGGCGGCCGCGGCACCGGCGGCGACGGCAACGGCGGAGCCGGCGGCGGCGGAATAGGCGGTGGCGGCACCGGCGGGGTCGGCGGCCGCGGCGGCACGGGCGGAGTGGGCGACGGCTCGGGCGCCACCGTCTGCGGCGGCGGCGGCGGAGGTGGCGGTGGGGGCGGCGGTGGCGGAGGCGGCGGTTCCTCCGGCAACGGCTTTGGCGGCTCCGGCGAGGGCGGCTTCTGGGTGGTTTCCGGCGTGTCGGCAGGGGCCGCGATGGTCCCCGGCTTGGCCGCCTGGATCGACTTGGCGCCGCCCTCGAACACCATCGAAACCTCGGTCTCGACCGGCGGAGGCTCAGGCGCGCGCGACGGCAGCCCGATCAGCAGGGCGGCGACGATGCCGGCATGCAACAGGATCGAGACAATGGTGCCGCGACGCAGAGCCGGCGGGAAATCCTGCCGCACCTCTCAGCCAGGCTTCCGCGCCGGCCGGCCCGGCGCGGCCACGGGCGCCGCGCCGGACGGCTGCTCGGCCAGCAGCGCCACCTTGGTGAAGCCGCCCTGGGTGATCGTGCTCATCACCTGCAAAATCCGGCCATAGGCCAAATCCTTGTCGCCGCGCACGAAAATCCGCCGGTCGGCGTTGTTCTGCGAGATCGCCTGCAGCTTGGTCACCAGCCCGGAAATATCGAGCGGCTGCTCCTGGAGGAAGATATCGCCCTTGGCGTTGACCGACACGGTCAGCGGCTCGCTGTCGGAATTGACCGGCTGGGCCGAGACCTTCGGCAGATCGACCGGCACGCCCGAGGTCATCAGCGGCGCCGTCACCATGAAGATTATCAGCAGCACCAGCATGACGTCGACCATCGGCGTGACGTTGATCTCGGCCAGCGGCTTGTAGCGGCCGCGGCCGTTGGTCTTTCCCTTGCCCAGACCGACCGCCATGGCTCAGACCCTCTCCTCGCTCTGGCGCGACAGGATGGCCGAGAATTCGGCACCGAACCCCTCCAGCCGCGTGGCGTAGCGCGCCAGGTCGGAGCTGAACTTGTTGTAGGCGATGACTGCGGGGATGGCCGCGACCAGCCCGACCGCGGTCGCGAACAGCGCCTCGGCGATTCCAGGTGCCACCACGGCCAGGTTGGTGTTGTGCATCGCGGCGATGGCGGAGAAGCTGTGCATGATACCCCACACCGTGCCGAACAGCCCGATGAACGGCGCGGTCGAGCCGACCGAGGCCAGAAACACCATCCACCGCTCCAGCCGGTCCATCTCACGCTGGATGGTCACCCCGGCGGCACGATCGACGCGGTCGCGCACCCCGGCCCGGGTCGGGTCGTGCGCCGGGTTGCGCGAACTGCGCCGCCACTCGCTCATCGCCGCGCCGAACACGGCGGCCATCGGGTGCGCCGGCTTGACGCCCTCGTGGTCGTACATCTCGTCCAGGCTGCCGCCGGCCCAGAACCGGTCCTCGAACCCGTCCGCCTCGCGGTTGGCGCGGCGCAGGCTGGAGATCTTCTCGAACACGATGGCCCAGACCCAGACGGAGGCCGCGATCAACATCAGCATGACGATCTTGACGACGATGTCGGCCTGCATGAACAGGCCCCACAGCGACAGGTCGCCAGCCGTTCCCGCCAGGTTCGCCGCCACCAGGTTCGCCGCATCCACAGTCCGATCCAACGCACTCTCCCTTCCGTCCGCCCAAGCCAAATCTCGAAGTCTTGTGGGAGGTTATTGCGCCGCCATCATGGCGAGCAGGTAGTCGCCATCATCGCAAGCAGGCCGGCTCGCCACCGCGGCGGCAGCCTGGCCGGGCGGGGCATATCGGCGGAGCCATCCGCACGCAAGCCGCCAATTGTAACGCAGGCCAAACGCAGCACGAGCCGCGCGCAGGTTTCTCCGTCCGCATTCCGGCAATCCTGGCGCAGCACGACCGAGGCACCGCCAACCGAGATCGGCTCGGTCACTACGGTCAGAACCTCATCCAATCTCGCAGGAAGCAGATAGTCTATTTCGCTGCGCCGCACCACGAACATTCGTCCGAAATCGGCAACCAGCTCGGAATGGGGAATGCCGGCCTCGCGCAAGGCCTCGGTCCGGGCGCGCTCGGCAAATCGAAAATAGTTGGCGTGATAGACGATGCCGCCGGCGTCCGTGTCCTCGTAATAGACCCGGATCGTGTAGCGATGGACCCCCGTCACGTATCGTCGGGAAGGTTCAGCAGGTCCGGCTGCAGCGACGTCGAAACCGGCTTCAGCCCAAGGTGCCGCCAGCCCGGTTCGCCCAGCATCCGGCCGCGGCTGGTGCGAAGGATCAGGCCCTCCTGGATCAGATAGGGCTCTATCACGTCCTCCAGCGTGTCGCGCGCCTCGGCCAGGGCGGCGGCCAGGGTCTCGACGCCGACCGGGCCGCCCGCATGGTGCTCGGCGATGCGGCGGAGATAGCGCCGGTCCATCGCGTCCAGCCCGATCCGGTCCACCTCCAGCCGCATCAGCGCCGCATCGGCGACGGCGCGATCGACCGGGTCGCTACCCTCGACCGCGGCAATGTCGCGCACCCGGCGCAGCAGCCGGCCGGCGATCCGCGGCGTGCCGCGCGAGCGCCTGGCGATCTCGGCCGCGCCATCCTGGGTCAGGCGAAACCCGAGCTTCTCGGCGCCGCGCGCGACGATAAGCTCCAGCTCCGCCGGCGTGTAGAAGATCAGCCGCAGCGGAATGCCGAACCGGTCGCGCAACGGCGTCGCCAGCAGCCCAGCCCGGGTGGTGGCGCCCACCAGGGTAAAGGGCGAAAGATCGATCCGCACGCTGCGCGCCGCCGGCCCCTCGCCGATGATCAGGTCGAGCTGGAAGTCCTCCATCGCCGGATAGAGGATCTCCTCGATCGCCGGCTGCAGACGGTGGATCTCGTCGATGAACAGCACATCACGCGGCTGCAAATTGGTCAGGATGGCCGCCAGCTCGCCCGCCCGCTGGATCACCGGGCCGGAGGTCGCCTTGAAACCGACGCCCAATTCCCGCGACACAATTTGCGCCAAAGTGGTCTTGCCCAGGCCCGGC
>JANXRT010000390.1 GCA_025356735.1 Acetobacteraceae bacterium
CGCGTTCGGATCTTGCCGCGCCGCTGGATCCTCGCTTTACGTTCGATGGCTTTGTTGTTGGAAAACCAAACGAATTTGCTCACGCGTGTGCTCGTCGCGTCGCGGAATCGCCGTCTAGTCCCGGCTTTAACCCGCTGTTTCTTTACGGTGGCGTAGGGTTGGGCAAGACCCATCTGATGCATGCGATCGCATGGGAACTGACGAACCGGACCAGTAATCCGGTGTCGGTTGCCTATATGTCGGCTGAAAAGTTCATGTATCGCTTCATTGCTGCGATTCGCAGCCAGTCGACCATGGAGTTCAAGGAAAGCCTGCGCAGCGTCGACGTGCTGATGATCGACGATCTCCAGTTCCTGATCGGCAAGGACAACACGCAGGAGGAGTTCTTTCACACCTTCAACGCCCTGGTCGATGCCGGCAAGCAGATCGTGGTCTCGGCCGACAAATCACCGTCCGATCTGTCGGGGCTGGAGGATCGGCTACGCACCCGGCTCGGCTGCGGCATGGTCGCGGACTTGCACGCGACGACGTTCGAGCTGCGCATTTCCATTCTGGAATCCAAGGCCAGCCAATCCGGCGTGCCGGTGCCGCACAAGGTGATGGAATTCCTGGCGCACAAGATCACCTCCAACGTGCGTGAGCTTGAAGGTGCACTTAATCGCCTTGTCGCCCACGCCAACCTTTTTGGCCGGCCGGTTACCCTGGAAGCCACTCAGGAGGTTCTTCACGATATCCTGAAGGCACATGACCGCCGCGTGACGATCGAGGAAATCCAGCGCCGCGTTGCCGAGCACTGGAATATCCGGCTGACCGACATGTCCTCCGCTCGGCGCGCCCGTGCCGTCGCCCGGCCGCGCCAGGTGGCGATGTACCTGGCCAAGCAGCTGACCAGCCGCAGCCTGCCGGAGATCGGCCGCAAGTTCGGCAATCGCGACCATACCACCGTGATGCATGCCGTCTCCCGGATTAGCGAGTTGATGCAGGTGGATAGCGCCTTCGCCGAGGATGTCGAGTTGTTGCGGCGGATGTTGGAGTCGTAGAAGGCCAGGGGCTCTGCCCCTGGACCCCGCTAAGGGCAAGCCCTTAGAACCCGTCACTTAAGTGATGCGCCCCGGGGCGCTCCCCCGGCGGGGTTTGGGGCAGAGCCCCATCCTTACTCCTCCGTCGGCTTAGCCGGCCCACCCTCGGTAATCATCTCGATCCGGCCGGTAATCTGGCCACCATCCTCGACCTGCAGGCGGCGGCAGCGGGCGGTTCCGAGCACGCGGCCAGTGGCGCGGATCAGCAGGCTGCCGCGCACCGTCAGGGTGCCGTCGATGGTGCCGGCGATCTCTGCCTCCTCGACCTCGGCCTCGCCCTTGAAGATGCCGCCCTGAGTGACCGAAAGCTCGGCCGCGTGGATCATGCTGGCCTCGACCGTGCCTTCCACGACCAGGCGCTCGGCGTCCTGCACGGTGCCCTGAACGCTGATGCCGCGGCCGACGATCAGGGTGCGCTTGTCGGCGGGATCGCGCATGGCCGGGCGCGCGGGCGGCACCACCGGGCGGGCGGCGGGCGGCATCCCCGGCGGGTTGGCGAGCGGGGCGGAGGTCGGAAGCGGGGGACGGGACATTGGAATGGTCTCTTTCGACGCGGCTGGACGGTAGGGGGGCACGCCAAGGCCGGAATCGGCCCGCAGCGGCACGGAAATGGAAGAGCCGGTCGGTTCGATGGGAACGGTTTCGTCTGGTCTGCGACGTTTGAACACGATGGGTCCGGTTTCTATTGGTTGAGCGGGGTGGGTAACACGCCGAACGACCCAGGCCAACCGGCCCACGCCTTCCCGATGTCACGGACCTGTGAAGCCGGGATCGGCCGTCCGGGCGAACGCGTCGTCCAGGACATGCACCATCGCCGCCACGCCGAGCACTGCGATCAGCAGGTTGAGCACCGGGATGAAGGACATTGCCGCCAGCACGCCCCCTTGCAGCAGCACGATCGGGCGGTTGCGGCGATAGGCGCGTTCGGCCTTGCTGCGTGACATGCGGCGCATCGCGACCGCCACGAACAGTCCGCGGCCGATGGCGTAGGCGTTGATCGCCCAGGCGAGCACCAGCCCGACGCCCGGCAGCAGCAGGGCCAGCAGCAAGGCGACCAGGCTGAGCGCGAGTATCCGTAGGCCGACCGCGACGCCGTCCCAGAGCTGGGCGGCGAGCGGCGCGCCGGTGGCGGCCGGCAGGCCGGGGTAGTAGCGGCGCTCGACGGCACGCGCGATCGCCTCGAGGAACAGCGTGCCGATCACCGCCGCCACCGGCAGGAACAGGAAGAAGGTCAGCAGCGACGCGGCGACGCCGCCGAACGCGCCGGCGAGCCAGGCCATCCAGCCGTGCAGGGACAAGGCGGCCTGGATCGCCCAGACGGAGCCCGCGAGGATCGCCGCGAAGCAGGCCGCAGACAGCGCCAGGCTTTGCAGCAGCACGCGCACGAAGACGCGGTCGTCGATCTGGGCGATGGCGCGGGTGAGCGGCTGCAGCAGCGGGCGCATTTTTTCACCAGTGGTTGCCCGGCTAGTCGAGCAATGTTAGGGCGGCGCGATATTCGGGAGCATTCGCATGGCAGCGCCACGGTTCGACGTTCTAGGCATCGGCAACGCGATCGTCGATGTGGTGGCGCGCGCCGACGACGATTTCCTGGCGCGTCACGCCATGCGCAAGGGCGGCATGGCGCTGGTCGATGCGCTGGCGGCGACGGCCCTGTATGCCGCGATGCCGCCCGGCATCGAGAGCAGCGGCGGCTCGGCCGCCAACACCTGCGCCGTGGCGGCCCTGCTGGGCGCCCGCGTGGCCTATCTCGGCAAGATCGCCGACGACGCGCTGGGCCGGGTGTTCCGCCACGACATCGGCGCGGGCGGCGTGCATTTCC
>JANXRT010000444.1 GCA_025356735.1 Acetobacteraceae bacterium
CCCAGCCAGCGCCGGGCAGGTAGACCTCCGCCCAGGCGTGCAGGTCAGTGAAATCCTGCGACGGGCCGGCGGCGCCGTCGACCGGCTTGACGTCGGCCGTCAGCTGGATGAGGTAGCCCGACACGAACCGCGCCGCGTAGCCGAGCTGGCGTAGCATCTGCACCAGCAGCCAGGACGAGTCCCGGCACGAGCCGCGCGCCTCGGCGAGCACGCGCTCGGGCTCCCAGACGCCAGGCTCCATGCGCGTGATGTAGGCGACGTGGCTGAAGATGCGCCGGTTGAGGTCGATCAGCTTGTCGATGTTCCTGATTTCATCGCGCGGGATGTCAGCCAGCATGGCGGCAAGCAACGGACCGCACGGCGCGGTGCGGCGGTAGGGCGCCAGTTCCTCCTGCAGCACCGGATCATAGGTGAACGGCCAGGTCTCGGCTTCCGGCTCCAGGAAGAAGTCGAACGGGTTGAAGGTCGCCATGTCGGCGACGAGATCGACCGTGACATCGAAATGGGAAACCCGCTCGGGAAACACCACGCGGGCGAGGAAATTGCCCTGCGGATCCTGCTGCCAGTTCAGGAAATGCGGCTTCGGCTCGATCGTCAGCGAGTAAGACAGGATGCTGGTGCGGGCATGCGGCGCCGGACGCAGGCGAATGGTCTGCGGCCCGAGCGCCACCAGACGGTCATAACGGTAGGAGGTGCGGTGGTTCAGTGCGACGTAGATCGACATCATCAACCTTTTCAGCCCGTTGGCGATCAATAGCATGCCTGGGAAGCAATCTGCCAGCCGATCGCCGAAATAGCGCCTCGCCAGGCTGTGTCGGGCCAGGTTCCGATACAGGTCCGCATTCAAGATTGATGGAAGCAAGATCGGGACCAGCCCTCGGCGTTTGATCCCTGCCAGGTGCAGCTGGAAGGTTGATTAAGGCTCTGCGACTTCGTAGAAGAGGGTGAGTTTTCGATCCGATCGGCGATCGGTACAATAACTTATCAAACCGAAATATTTACCGTGTTAAGTATATTTTTATAGACACCAGATTAAAGTGTTTCATTTCGGAGTACAAAGATGCTGCCGTCCGTGGTTCAGCAGAAGCCTGCCTTGAAGCCTTCGACCGTGGGCGAAACGGGGGTGGCTCCATCGGGGGTGGCTCCATCGGGCGTCGCCCACGTCGACAGCCTGGCCGCTTCGCCCGGCGGCACATCGGCCAGCTACGGCCCGGCACCGGGCGCGGGCCTGATCGCGGTGGTCAACGCAGCGCCGGCTGCCGGCACGCACGTGCTCGCGGTCGGCGTCGGCAAGGCCTATGCGACGCTCGCGGCGGCCATCGGGGCTTCCGCGGACGGCGACCTGATCCGGGTCAATGCCGGCACCTACACCAACGACTTCGCCACCATCCGCACCAGGATCACCATCGAGGGCGTCGGCGGGATGGTTCATCTGGTGGCGACGAAGCCGCCCGCCAACCTCAAGGGCATCCTGACCGTCGACAACGACGTGACCGTCAAGAACGTGGCGTTCAGCGGCAGCGCCGTGCCGGATGCATCCGGCGGCAATGGCGCCGGCATCCGCTACGAGGGCGGCCGGATGGTGCTGATCAACGACTCCTTCATCGGCAACCAGGACGGCCTGCTTGCCTTCCCCGTGCTCGGGCTGGCGGTCAACACGATCACGATCGATCACAGCCTGTTCTCGGGCAACGGTTCCGGCACCGGCTACACCCACAACCTGTACGTCAACGGCGTGGACAAGCTGACCGTCACCGGCAGCGTCTTCGAGAAGGCGATCGTCGGCCACGAATTCAAAAGCCGGGCCCTGATCAACGACATCGAGAACAACATCTTCCGTGACGGACCGGCCGGCACCGCGAGCTACGACATCGACCTGCCGAACGGCGGCCAGGCGCTGATCCGAAACAACCTGGTCGAGAAAGGCCCACTCGCGCAGAACAACTCGGCGATCCATTTCGGCGGCGAGGGCATTCCCTATGCCGGTTCCTCGCTGACCGTCACAGGCAACATCCTGGTCAACGACAAGGGCGCGGCCGGCGCGCTGGTGCTCAACCAGACCGCCGTCAGCGTCGCCCTCACCGGCAACCAGATCATCGGCTTCGATCCGAAGCGCATCCTATCGGGACCTGGCGTCGAGACGGCCAATTTCGATGCCAACGGGGTGGCGATCCCCGACACGACGTTGACCGGCGTGCTGCCGGGCGCCACCACGATCTACACCGACAAGCTGGCGCACACGATCACCCTCGGCGTCTCGAACACCGCCGTCGAGGGCGGCGGCGGCCGGCTCACGGTTCTCGCGGTGGCCGGCCATGTCGTCGCCATCGGCGGCTCCGGCGGCATCGATTTCACCGAGGGTGCGAATTCCGACGGCAACTTGATCACCGCCGCCGCCGGCGCCGTCAACAGCATCCGGGTCATCGGGCAGGACGTGATCGACAGCCGCGGCACCGACAGCATCGTCGCCGGTACCGGCAACGTCACCGGCCAGGTTACCGGCAACGCGACCATCGCCGACGGCTTCAACGACGACAAATGGACGATCGTCGGCACGGCGCGGATCACCGGCCATGGCGGACGCCCGGCCATATCGGTCGGCGCCGCCGGCAGCCTCGCGGTCGATGGGCAGGTCGGCTTTCTGCATATCGTCGGCAATGGCGGGCAGGAGCGCTACGACGTCCTGCAGGACAGCGCGCACCAGTCGGCGTCGATCGTCGGCGGCGCGATCGACCTGCAACTCTATGGCGGCCGGTTCACGATGAGGACCGCGGCCGGCCCGGCCGGCGCGCTGATCCGGATGGGTGCCGGCGACGGCCAGATCGTCAGTGCCGGCCGCGACGTCATCTATGCCGGCAGTGGCGATGAGACGATCATCCTGTCCGGCCAGGCGGAGGTCCACGCCGGCACCGGCACGCTGTCGGTGTTTGGGCGCGGCATCGGCGCGGCCGGTGCGAAGTTCTATGGCAACGGCGGCAGCTACGCGATCGACGGCGACAGCGGCAACATCACCTATTACGGCGGGGCGCTGGCCAGCACGGTGCAGGACCGGTTGAGCAACATCACCCTGATCGGCGGCGCCGGCCTGCTGACGATCAACGGCGGCTCGCGCGCGACGATCGTCGGCGGCAGCGGCGGCATCCGCTCGGTCGCGGGCGCCGAGGATGGCGCCAACTCGATCACCACTGCCGCCGGCTCGAAGAATTTCATCGCCATGACCGGCGCCAACGACCTGGCCAGCTGGGGCGACGACACCATCCAGGGCGGCAGCGGCAACCAGACCATGGCGATCCACGGCAACAGCGCCGTGACCGGCAGCACCGGAGCCAGCCACCTGACCTTCAGCGGCAACGACACGCTGGCCGGCATCGGCCATGACGCGGTCCAGGTTGCCGCCGGCGCCCGGCTGACGGTCAGCGCGGGGACATGGACCGAGGTGCACGAGACCGCGGCCACGGTGCTGTTCTCGGTCGCCGGCAGCGCCGGCACGGCGACGGCCACGGTGGCCGGTGGCGGCGCCACCCTCGATGTCGGCGTCGGCCGCGGCATCGCCATCCGCACCGACGCGGGCGCCGCGACC
>JANXRT010000493.1 GCA_025356735.1 Acetobacteraceae bacterium
CGTCGCCGGATCGCAGAACAACGGCTTCAAGTCGCGCCGAGGACATCGACGCCGCCATCACGCCGCGCACCAAGTGGCTGATGCTGAACAACCCGAACAACCCCTCGGGTGCGGCGCTGTCGCGCGACGAGATGCTTGCGATCGCCGCCGTCATGCGCAGGCACCCGCATGTCTGGATAATGTCCGACGACATGTACGAGCACCTCGTCTATGACGGCTTTCGATACGAAACGATGGCGGTGGTGGCGCCCGACCTTCGCCCTCGCACGCTGACGATCAGCGGCGTGTCGAAGACCTACGCCATGACCGGCTGGCGCATCGGCTTCGCCGCCGGCCCGAAGAACCTGATCCGCGCCATGGTCAACATGCAGGGCCAGGCGACCGCCGGGGTCTCGACGATCGGCCAGGCCGCCGCCGCGGCCGCGCTGGACGGCCCGCAGGAAGAATCCCGCGCGCAGGTCGCGATCTACCAGCGCCGTCGCGACCTGGTGGTGGCCGGGCTGAACGCCTGCGAGGGCATCTCGTGCCACAAGCCGGAAGGCGCGTTCTATGTCTTCCCCTCCGTCGCCGGCTGCCTTGGCAAAACATCTGCCGGCGGCCAACGCATCGAGACCGACCAGGATTTCTCCCGCGCGCTGTTGGATGAGCACCACGTGGCATTGGTCCACGGCGGCGCCTTCGGCATGAGCGGCTACCTGCGCATCAGCTACGCCACCAATGACGCGACGCTAGCCGAGGCCTGCCGCCGCATCCAGCTGTTCTGTGCCGGGCTGCACTGAACGACGCGGGGCCATGCCCGGAACCTAGCCCGGGCTCTCGGCATCCATGGCTTGCCGCAGGATGCGGTTGATCTCCACCTGATAGCGATCGCTCCGCCGCTTCAGCCAGTCCAGCACGTCAGCATCGACGCGAAGGCTGATCGGCTCCTTGATGGGGCGATAGAACCGCCGCGCGCCGCGCCAGTTTTCGGCGGGAGCCTCGGGAATGTCCACCGTGTCCGGGGCGCGGCCTTCCAGCCCTGTGAGCTGAGCGAGTTGCGCATCGTTCAGCGGACCAAGATCGTTAGTCTTCACCCTCTTCATAGCGCTTCCTTTCGTGTGCCGTCGCCTCGCGAAGGCCGATGACTCTGATCCAATCCTCATCCTCCGGATCCGGGTATGTATGAACAAGAACCAGGCACTTTCCCCCAACGATGCCTATCGCGTGAAAGCGATGCTCGCCATTTTGAAACCTGTCATGAACCACCATACCCAGAGGATCCGCGGCAACATGCGCGGCGAGTGAAAAGTCGAGCCCATGCTTGAGAATGTTTCGCCGCTCTTTATCTTCATCCCACTCGATGTCCATTTGTTTTCACTTGCTGATATACTTGGTTGCTTTCACCGATAACTACTTCCATTCAAAATCTCCACGTCTCAATAATTTGGCCCAGAGACCAAGCCGTTTATCTCAAAGCGTCAAGTGATATTGTATATACAATAAAGTTTGATTATTGTCAACTACGTTCCTGTGGCTTCAAACGTATCTCGGTGGAGAGACTAACGATGGCAAATGTCGAACGGCTCGATGCCGCGGCCTCCGCCTCCGCGATACCGCGACTGGCGGAAATCCTGGTGGCCTGCGTCGATACCGGCGCGTCGGTGTCGTTCCTGCCGCCCATGGCGATGCAGACTGCGGTCAACTTCTACCGCGCTGTCGCCTCCGACGTCGCCGGCGGCCGGAAAATCCTGCTGGCCGGCTGGATCGACGGCGTACTCTCCGGCACCGTCACGCTGAGCTTCGCGACCCAGGAAAACCAGCCGCACCGGGCTTGGCCGCGCCCTGATACAACGCGTCGAGCAGGAGGCAATCGGCGCCGGCCGCTCGCTGCCGACGCTCGACACCAGCGTGGGTGAAGCCGGCGAGGCGCTGTACCGTAGCCTCGGCTGGACCGCGGCGGGGATAATCCCCGGCCACTCGCTGAACGCGGATCGCGTGCCGTGGCCGACCGTGATCTTCTGGAAGCATTTCGAAATCTGATAACGTCGGAACACAGCTTTTCCGGATCATGCCCATGCCGTCTTCCGTGTCCGACTTCCTTCATGCTCACACCGCGACGCAGGCTGACTTTTTAGCCGCGATCGTCAAGATCCCATCCGACAACCCGCCGGGCGATTGCGTGTCGCATGCCGAGCACGCCGCGACACTGATCGAGGCGCTGGGCTTCGCCGTCGAGCGCCACCCGGTGCCGGACGATCTCGTCCGGACACACGGCATGGTCAGCGTCACCAACCTGGTCGTGCGGCAGAAATTCGGCGCCGGTGGTCCGACCATCGCGCTCAACGCGCATGGCGACGTGGTGCCGCCGGGTGCCGGTTGGACGCACGATCCGTATGGCGCCGAGATCGTCGATGGCTGGATGTACGGCCGCGGCGTCGCGGTCTCCAAATCCGACTTCGCGACGTATCTTTGGGCGATGCTCGCGCTGCGGAATGAAACGACGCCCCTGAACGGCACGGTCGAGCTGCACCTCACCTACGACGAGGAAACCGGCGGCGAGATCGGCCCGCCATGGCTGCTCGATCAGGGCATCTCGCGCCCCGACCTCGCGATCGGCGCCGGTTTTTCCTATGGCGTGACCAACGCCCACAACGGCTGCCTGCATCTGGAGGTCGAGATTACCGGCCGCTCGGCCCACGCCGCGAAACCGTCCTCCGGCGTCGATGCGCTGGAAGCGACGACCGGCGTGCTCGCGGCGCTTTACGCTTCCCGCGAAAACCTGGCCGCGCGAACCTCGAAAATCCCCGGCATCGGCAGCCCGCAGCTGACGATCGGCCTGATCGAGGGCGGCACCAACACCAACGTGGTGCCCGATCGCGTCGTGTTCCGCCTCGATCGGCGGATTATTCCGGAGGAGATCCCAACGGAGGTCGAGGCCGGGCTTTTCGACCTCATAAACAGATCGGCCGCAACGGTGCCGGGTGCGACGGTGAAAACCAGGCGTATCCTGCTGGCCGAACCGCTCATCCCGACGCCGGGGGGAAAACGCTTGGCGGAAACATTGTGCCGCCATGCGAGTCGAATATTTGGCGAAACCATCGAAGCCGGCGGCGTGCCGCTCTACACCGATGCCCGGCACTACGCGGCGCGCGGCGTGCCGATCGTGCTGTATGGCGCCGGCCCGCGCTCGATCGAGGAAGCCAATGCGCACCGCGCCGACGAGCGGCTGTTCCTGGCCGACCTGCCACGCGCAACCGAAGTCGTCGCACTGACGCTGATCGATTTTCTGACCGGAGGGCAAGATGATCACACCTGACTACGTTCGCCTGCAATCCGCCTACAACGCCGAGATGAACCGCCGCCTCTACGCCGCCGCCGGCCGCTTGTCGGACGCCGAGCGCCGGCGCGATCGCGGCGCGTTCTTCCACTCGATTCACGGCACGCTCAACCACCTCCTATGGTCCGACCACCAGTGGATGTCGCGCTTCAACGGCTGGGACAAGCCGCCGGTGGTCGGGCGCGGCGGCACCGAGTGGTTTTCGGACTTTTCCGACCTGCGCGCCGCCCGTGTCGAGGCCGACACGCGCATCTCAGCCTGGGCCGCCAACATCGACCAGCCCTGGATCGACCAGGATCAGGTCTGGTACAGCGGCATCGCCAAGCGCGACATGAGCCGCCCGCGCGCCATGCTCCTGCTGCATTTCTTCAACCACGAAATCCACCATCGCGGACAGGTCCACGCCATGCTGACGGCGGCCGGCGAGGATACCGGCGATACCGACATCTGGC
>JANXRT010000518.1 GCA_025356735.1 Acetobacteraceae bacterium
GTTGACGCCGTGATCGAGAGCGAAGGCCAGGTCGGCGCGGTCCTTGGCGGTCAGCGCCGGAATCGGCAGCGCGACATCCGGCACGTTGACGCCCTTGCGGTTGGATAGCGGGCCGCCGACCACGACCTCGGTTTCCAGCCCGTCGCCGCGCTTGCGCAGCACCCGCAGCCGCAGCTTGCCGTCGTCGAGCAGCAGTGAGGTGCCGATCGCTGCCGCCTCGATGATCTCGGGATGCGGCAGGTTGCAGCGCGTGGCGTTGCCCGGTGTCGGGTTGAGGTCGAGCCGGAAGGGCTGGCCGGTCTGCAGATGCACCCGGCCGCCAGCGAACTCGCCGACCCGCAGCTTCGGCCCCTGAACATCGGCCAGGATGCCGATCGGGCGGTCGAATTTGTCCTCCAGTTCTCGGATCAGGCGAAACCGCTCGGCGTGGTCCTCATAGGTGCCGTGGGAGAAGTTAAGGCGAAACACGTCGGCGCCGGCCTGGAACAGGCGCGCGAGGATGTCGGCTGTGGAGGAGGCAGGGCCGAGTGTGGCGATGATCTTGGTGCGGCGGCGGCGGCGTAGTCTTGGGCGGAGCATTAAGGTTCCTCAAGTATGGGGCTCTGCCCCAAACCCCGCCGGGGTAGCGCCCCGGGGACGCATCCGAAAGTAGAGGGTTTCAAAGGGGCGACGGCCCCTTTGCGGGTTTGGGCGGAGCCCGTGCTTCTTGCCTACGGCGTTTCAGGTCCGGCGATCAATATGGCGCGCAAGTCGTTAACATTTGTAAGCGTCGGGCCAGTGTGAATGAGGTCGCCGATGGTGTCGAACAAAGTATAGCTGTCGTGGCCGTCGAGAAGGGCGCGAGCATCGAGGCCGGCGCGGCGGAGCGTGTCGGGCAGCACGAACGCGCCGGCGGCGTCCTCCGTGCCGTCGATGCCGTCGGTATCGCCCGCAACCGCCCAGATCCGGTCGGCGCCGTTGAGTGCCACGGCGAGACCGAGCAGGAATTCGGTGTTGCGCCCGCCGCGGCCGGGTTCGCCGGCGCCAATCGTCACGGTGGACTCGCCGCCGGACAGCAGCACGGCCGGTGGGCGCACCGGGTGGCCGTGGTCGCGTACCGAGCGCGCGATGCCGGCCATCAAGGTGCCCATCTCGCGCGATTCGCCCTCCAGCGCGTCGCCAAGGATCAGTGGCGTCAATCCGCAGCCGCGAGCCGCCTCGGCCGCTGCCAGCAGTGCCAGCATCGGCGTGGCGATGAGCTGGAAGGTGGCGTGCGGCAGGCTGCCGGGCTTTGGGGTCTCGTCGATCCCCGCCGCCAGGTGCGCGGTGACGGAGGCGGGCGGCGCGATGCCGTAGCGCCTGATCAGGGCACGCGCGTCGGCGAAGGTGGAGGCGTCGGCGACGGTGGGGCCGGAGGCGATCACCGCCGGATCGTCACCCGGCACGTCGCTGATCGCGAGGGTGAAGACGGAAGCCGGCGCGGCGGTGGCGGCCAGCCTGCCGCCCTTGATTGCCGACAGGTGCTTCCGCACCACGTTCATCTCGGTGATGGTGGCGCCGCAGGCGAGCAGCGCGCGGTTGACCGCCTGCTTGTCGGCGAGCGTCAGGCCGGGCGCCGGCAAGGCCAGCAACGCCGAGCCGCCGCCGGAGATCAGCGCCAGCACGAGGTCGTTCGCGGTGAGGTGTTGCACCCGCTCCAGCAGCCGGCGCGCGCCGCGCTCGCTGTTGGCGTCGGGCACCGGGTGGGAGGCCTCGATGACTTCTATCCGCCGTGTCGGCACGGCGTGGCCGTAGCGGGTGACGACGGTGCCTTCCAGCGCCACGTCCGGCCAGGCGGCTTCCAGTGCCGCCGCCATGCAGGCTGCGGACTTGCCGGTGCCGACGACGATGCACTTTCCGGCAGGTTTGTCCGGGAGATGGCGCGCCAGGACCTGCCACGGGTCGGCAGCGGCCACGGCGGCGTCGAAGATCGTCCGCAGCGCCGTTCTGGCGCGGTCGTCATTCCAATCCATGCGGCGCTTTCGGAAAACCTCGTTCGGCGCGAGTATGGCGAACCGGGCGCCGCGGCGCCATGTCCATGCTTTCCAACACAGGAGCCCGCGATGGCCGAGATTTCCCAGGCAACCCAGACCGAGCTGGAAGCCGCCGCGTTCCGCCGGCTGGTCGAGCATCTGCGCCAGCGCACCGACGTGCAGAACATCGATCTGATGAACTTGGCCGGGTTCTGCCGCAACTGCCTGAGCCGGTGGTATCGCGAGGAAGCGGCCGTTCAGGGGGTGACGATCACCGACCCGGAGGCGCGTGAGACGGTTTATGGGATGCCCTACAAGGAGTGGCAGGCGAAGTATCAGACCGAGTCCAATCCGATCCAGCAGGCGGCCCTCACCAAGAGCCATCCCGGTCATTGACCGGGCGCACCGCGAAGCGGTATCTGCGCTCCCCCAACCGGGAGGGCGCCGATGGACTCGGATACGGACACCAAACCTGAAGCAAAGGCTGATACCGGCGGAGTCGCGGCCGATCGGCTGCGCAGCCTGATCGAGCGGATCGAGCGGCTGGAGGAGGAAAAAAAGGCGCTCGGCAGCGACATCAAAGACATCTTCGCAGAGGCGAAATCCGCCGGCTTCGACGTCAAGGTGCTGCGCCAGCTGATCCGCATCCGCAAGGAAGAACCCGCCGAGGTCGAAGAACAGGAAACCTTGCTGGACCTGTATCGGCGCGCCTTGGGCATGTGATGCGTTCTGGGGCGCTACCCCAATGCTTGAAGGTGGGCGGGGTTTGGGGCAGCGCCCCATGCCTGCTTTCGTTACGCTGCAAACCGCTCTAAAACCGCCTGTCGCCTGATTTTCTGCGTCGGCGTCATTAATCCATTTTCCACGGTAAACGCCGCGACGACGGCATGCCTGCGGATGCGCTCGCGTATGGAAAGCCGTTTGTTGACGCGTGATATCGCCTGCGCGATGGCCGTGCCGTCGCACCCCTCGGCGGCGACGACCAGCGCCGACAGGCCGGCCTGGGCCTCGCCGTTGACCACGGCCTGCTCGATCTCGGGTTCGGCGACCAGCATGCCCTCGATCCGCGCCGGCGAGACGTTGTCGCCGCCCGACAGCACGATCAGGTCGCGTTTGCGGTCGGTGACGCGGAGGTAGCCGGCGGCATCGAGCGTGCCAATGTCACCGGTGTGCAGCCAGCCGTCGCGGATCACGGCGGCGGTGGCGGCGGGCTGGCCCCAGTAGCCCGCCATCACCAGGTCGCCGCGCACGAGGATCTCGCCGTCGGCGGCGAGGCGTAATTCGACGCCCTGGAGCACGGTGCCGACGCTGTCGATGTGGATGGCGTAGGGCGGGTTGGCCGAGATCACCGGCCCGGCCTCGGTCTGGCCGTAGCCTTGCAGGATGCGCAGGCCGAAGGCCAGGAAGAACCGGCCGATGTCGGGTTCCAGCCGGGCTCCGCCGCTCATCAGGCCTTTCAGGCGGCCGCCGAACCGGGCGCGAATTTTTCTCCCGACAAGGCGGTCGAGCATGGGTGCCAGCAGGCGGTCGGCCGGCGACAGGCTTTTGCCGTCGAGCCGGTCCAGGCCGGTCGCCAGGGCGCGGCGGAACAGCGCTTGGCGCCACCGGGGTTCGCGGCCGACTTGGTTGAGGATGCGGCCGTGGATGACCTCCAGCACGCGCGGCACCACGGTCATCACGGTTGGACGGATTGCCAGGATGTCGGCGGCGAGGTGCTCGGCGCCGCGGCAATAGACCAGCTCCGAGCCGATGCTGGTCAGGAAGAACTGCCCGACGGTGTGCTCGTAGGCGTGCGACAGCGGCAGGAAAGACAGGTAGGTCTCGTTTGCCAGCCGCATCGGACGGAGCAGATCGAAGGCGCCGCGGCAGTTGGACAGGATCGCCGCGTGGGACAGCATGACGCCCTTGGGCGTACCGCCGGTGCCGGAGGTGTAGATCAGGCAGGCGAGCGCGCCGGGTTCGATGGCTTCCGCCTGGGCGGCCAGCAGATTGAGACCGGGATTGCGAGCCGGCGGTTTAGCCCAATCGGTGTCATCCAGGATGATCATGCAGGACGCCAGGCCGGTGTCGGACAGCCTTTTCGCCTGGGCGGCGGTGCCGGCGATCGCCAGGGTGGCGCCGCAGTCGCGCAGCACGTGGGCGTGGTCTTCCGTGGTGTTGCTGGTGTAGGTCGGCACCGGAATGGCGCGGATGGCCATCAGCGCGACCTCGGCCACGCTGTATTCCGGGCGGTTGTCGGCGACGATGACAACGCGGTCGCCTGGCGCCACGCCGGCAGCGCGAAGCTCGGCCGCGCAGAATGCCGCCAGCCGGCCGAAGCCGCCCCAGGTGATCGATTTCCAGGCGCCATCACGGTGGAAGCGCAGCATCGGGCGGTCGGGCCAGGCCCTGGCCAGGCCAAGCATCATCGCCGGCAGGTTGGGGTAGTCGGGATAATCTCGCACGTCGCCCTCGCATCGAAGTCGGGCGGCTTGTGTCCGGCAACCCTTTGACCTCGATGCTGCCTAGCCTACATGAAGGTCGAAGTCAGTAGCACAGGACCGTCCCCCATATGCGTCACCACTCCACCAGACTGCACTCCGCCAATCTGGCATCCCGGCCAATGCACGCCGCGAGCATCGGGGAGTTGTCAGTTGGGGAATTACCGGCTTGGGACCTGTCCGACCTGTATGCGGCACCCGAGGCGCCCGAGATCGAGGCCGACCTCAAGCGCGCGATGTCCGAGGCGCAGGCCTTCGAGGCCGAACATGCCGGCACCTTGGAAAAGGTTTCGGGAAAACACCTGGCCGCGGCGATCGCCGAGTTCGAGGCGATCGAGGAGGTGCTGGGGCGGCTGATGTCGTATGCCCAACTGCTGTTCAGCGGCGACAGCACGAACTCGAAATACGGCAAGTTCGCCCAGATGGTCAGCGAGCGGGTGACCGCGATCAGCTCGCACCTGCTGTTCTTCACGCTCGACCTCAACCGGATCGACGACGAGGCGATGGCGCGCAAGCTGGCCGACCCCGATCTGGCGCGCTGGCGGCCGTGGCTGCGCGACCTGCGGGTGTTCCGCCCGCACCAGCTGTCCGACGAGGTGGAAAAGCTGCTGCATGAGAAGGAGGTCACCGGCCGCGCCGCGTGGTCGCGGCTGTTCGACGAGACCACCGCCGCGATGCTTGTGCCGTTCGGCGACGACCGGCTGACGCTGAGCGCCACGCTAAACAAGCTTTCCGACCCGGATCGTGCGGTGCGCGAGACCGCCGGCCACGCGATTGGCGCTGCCTTCGCCGGCGACATCAAGCTTTTTTCGCTGATCACCAACACGCTGGCCAAGGACAAGGAGATCATCGACACCTGGCGCAAGTACCCGCGCCCGGGCAGTTTTCGCAATCGATCCAACATGGTCGAGGACGCGGTCGTCGATGCGCTGGTGAGCTCGGTCGCGTCGAACTACGGCCGGCTCTCGCATCGCTACTACGCGATGAAGGCGAAGTGGCTGGGGTTGGAGAAGCTGCAGCATTGGGACCGCAACGCGCCGTTGCCCGACGACGACGACCGCATCATCCCGTGGCCCGAGGCGCAGGCGCGGGTGATTTCCGCCTATGGCGCCTTCAGCCCGGAGCTGGCCGATGTCGGCGCGCGGTTTTTCGACCATGCATGGATCGATGCCGCGCCCAATCCCGGCAAGGCGGGCGGGGCGTTCGCGCATCCAACGGTGCCCTCGGCGCATCCCTATCTGTTGCTCAATTATCATGGCCGCACCCGCGACGTGATGACCCTGGCGCATGAGCTTGGCCATGGGGTCCACCAGGTGCTGGCCGGCGGGCAGGGCTACCTGATGTCCGGCACGCCGCTGACCTTGGCCGAGACCGCCAGCGTGTTCGGCGAGATGCTGACGTTCCGCGCCCTGCTGGATGCCGAGCACGATCCGCGACGCAGGCACATCATGCTGGCGTCGAAGGTGGAGGACATGCTGAACACGGTGGTGCGCCAGACGGCGTTCTACCAGTTTGAGACCCTCGTGCATGACGAGCGCCGTGGCGGCGAGATCCTGCCCGAGCGCATCGGCGAGATATGGTTGCAGGTGCAACGCGCCAGCCTCGGCCCGGCGTTCGAGTTCTCGCCGGAGTATTCCGTGTTCTGGGCCTACATCCCGCACTTCATCCACTCGCCGTTCTACGTCTATGCCTATGCCTTCGGGGACTGCCTGGTGAACGCGCTGTATGGCGTGTTCCAGGATGGGCACCCTGGTTTCCAGGGCAAGTATCTGGACATGCTGCGGGCCGGCGGCGTCAAAAGGCATCGCGAGCTGCTGGCACCGTTCGGCCTTGATGCCGCCGATCCGGCATTCTGGAACAAGGGGCTGGACGTGATTGCCGGCTTCATCGACGAGTTGGAGGCGACTTCCTGATGGCCGACGGTGAGGGAAGCAGCTTTTTCGGCGAGATGCGGCGTTTCGCGCGCACCTCGAGCGCGGTTGGCGGCATCGCCGCGCGCGTCGCCGGCGAGCGGG
>JANXRT010000479.1 GCA_025356735.1 Acetobacteraceae bacterium
GTCGAGCAAGCCGACGTCATGCTAGTGATCGGCGCCAACCCGACCGACGGCCATCCGGTGTTTGCCTCCCGCATGAAGCAAAGGCTGCGCTCCGGCGCCAAGCTGATCGTCATCGACCCGCGCCGCATCGACATGGTCCGCACGCCGCACGTCGCGGCGGACTTCCATCTGCCGCTCCGCCCCGGCACCAACGTCGCCGTGCTGACCGCGCTTGCCCACGTCATCGTCACCGAGGGCCTAGTCAACGAAGCCTTTATCCGGGACCGCTGCGACCTCGCCGCGTTCCAGGATTGGGCCGAGTTCGTCGCCGACCCACGCCACAGCCCGGAGGCCACCGAGGCCGCCACGGGCGTGCCGGCGGCCTTGGTCCGCGGCGCCGCGCGGCTGTTCGCGACCGGCGGCAACGGCGCGATCTACTACGGCCTCGGCGTCACCGAGCACAGCCAGGGCACCACCGCGGTGATGGCGATCGCCAACCTCGCCATGGCCACCGGCAACCTCGGCCGCCCCGGCGTCGGCGTGAACCCCCTGCGCGGCCAGAACAACGTCCAGGGCGCCTGCGACATGGGGTCCTTCCCGCACGAGTTTCCCGGCTACCGCCACGTCTCCGACGACACCGCCAGGAACGTCTTTCAGGACCTATGGCAAGTAAAACTCGACCACGAGCCCGGCCTGCGCATCCCCAACATGCTCGACGCCGCTGTCGACGGCACTTTTCGCGCCCTCTACGTCCAGGGCGAGGACATCGCCCAGTCCGACCCCGACCTCAAGCACGTCATGGCCGGCCTGTCGGCGATGGAGTGCGTCGTCGTCCAGGACCTGTTCCTGAACGAGACCGCCAACTTCGCCCATGTCTTCCTGCCCGGTGCCAGCTTCCTCGAAAAGGACGGCACCTTCACCAATGCCGAGCGCCGCATCAACCGCGTCCGCCGGGTCATGGCGCCGCTCGCCGGCCTCGCCGACTGGGAAGTCACCCAAAAGCTGTCCAACGCCATGGGCCTGAAGATGGACTACGCCCACCCCGGTGAGATCATGGCCGAGATCGCCGCCACCACGCCGAGTTTCGCCGACGTGTCCTACGACAAGCTCGACGCCGCCGGATCGGTCCAATGGCCATGCAACGAGGCCGCACCCGACGGCACCCCGGTCATGCACCTCGAAAACTTCGCCCGCGGCCGCGGCAACTTCGTCATCACCGAATACGTGGCGACCGACGAGAAGGTCGGGCCGCGCTTCCCGCTGTTGCTGACCACCGGCCGCATCCTCAGCCAGTACAACGTCGGTGCCCAGACCCGCCGCACGCCCAACAGCCTGTGGCACGAGCAGGACCGGCTGGAGATCCACCCGCAGGACGCCGAGGATCGCGGCATCAAGGAAGGCGATTGGGTAAAACTCGCCAGCCGCACCGGCGCCACGGCGCTCGCCGCCCGCATCACCGACCGCGTGGCACCGGGCGTTGTCTACACCACCTTTCACCACCCCGACACGCAGGCCAACGTGGTCACGTCGGAGTATTCGGATTGGGCGACCAACTGCCCCGAATACAAGGTGACGGCGGTGCAGGTCTCGCCGTCCAACGGCCCGACCGAATGGCAGCAACGCCAGACCGCGCACGCCGCCCAATCGCGCCGCATCCTGGAAATCGCCGCGCCCGTGGCGGCGAAGTGAACCTGCCGCCGGCCTCAATTCCAACCCGAAGGATCGCCTGGCGCGACGGCATGGCCATCCCCGGCGAAAGGATGCTGCCGGACGAGGTTCCGGTAGCCCTGACCTACAACCGCGACACCTACGCGGTGATGCTGGCCAGCCCGATCGACCTGGAAGATTTCGCGATCGGCTTCAGCCTGACCGAGGGCATCCTCCTCCAATCCGCCGAGATCGACGATCTTGAGATCGTTTCGGTGGAAACAGGTATCGAGCTTCGGATGACCCTGGCGCCCGACCTGGCGTTGGCCCTCGCCACCCGCCGCCGGCGCCTGGCCGGCGCCACCGGCTGCGGCCTGTGCGGCATCGAAAGCCTGGCCGAGGCCGCGCGCCGGCTGCCCACGGTGGAGACCTCGGGAAAGTTCAGCCCGGCGGATGTCGCCGCCGCCATGGCCAGCCTGCCGGCGGCGCAGGCGCTCAACCGCGCCACCCATGCCGTCCACGCCGCCGGCTTCTGGACGCGGAATGCCGGGCTGGTGGCGCTGCGGGAAGATGTCGGCCGCCACAACGCGCTGGACAAGCTTGCCGGCGCGCTGGCCAGATCCGGCGTCGCCCCAGGCGAGGGAATGCTGGTTTTGAGCAGCCGGGTCTCGATCGAGCTGATCCAGAAGGCGGCGATGATCGGCATCGGCGTGCTGGCTGCGATCTCCTCGCCGACCGCGCTCGCGGTGCGTCAGGCGGAAGCCGCCGGCATCACCCTGATCGGCGTCGCCCGGTCGGATGGCTTCGAGGTTTTCAGCCACGCCGACCGAATCGAACCCGAGGCACTCGCCGATGTCGGCTAACAAGCTCGTCCGCATGGCCAACCAGATCGGAACCTTCTTCGCCCACATGCCGCCGGAGACAGCCCAGGCGGCGATCGCCGAGCACCTGCGGAAATTCTGGGACCCGCGCATGCGGGCACAACTCGTCGCGAGCGTGGCGAGTGGGGAGGCTGGGCTGCAACCGAACGTCCACCAGGCCGTTATGAGCCTACGAGCTATTCAGCCTCCGATTTAGCTTGACACCGGCCGCTGCGGGCAACCTCATACCCGCAAAATACAAAAATACGCACAGGAAACGTCTAATGAGCGACGAGGCCATACAGCTTCTGCGGTTCGAGCCCGTCTCTAAGGGTGGCATCCTATCGCGGGAGCGTACAGTTGCCGCTCCCGGATTCAACCGCTGGCTGGTGCCCCCTGCGGCGCTCGCCATCCACCTCTGCATCGGCATGGCCTACGGCTTCAGCGTCTTCTGGCTGCCGCTGTCGCGTGCCATCGGTGGCGCCAAGCCGATCGCCAACGACGGCGGCCTGCTGACCGCGCTGTTCACCACCGCCGCCGACTGGAAGATCAGCGACGTGAGCTGGGTGTTCACCCTGTTCATCGTCGTGCTCGGCCTGTCCGCCGCATTATGGGGCGGCTGGCTGGAACGGGTCGGGCCCCGCCGCGCCGGCTTTGTCGCCGCCTGCTGCTGGTCCGGCGGGCTAGTGCTGGGCGCGCTCGGCATCTGGCTGCACCAGCTCTGGATCCTGTGGCTCGGCACTGGCGTATTGGGCGGCATCGGCCTTGGCCTCGGCTACATCTCGCCGGTATCGACCCTGGTGAAATGGTTTCCCGACCGCCGCGGCATGGCGACCGGCATGGCGATCATGGGCTTCGGCGGCGGCGCCATGATCGGCGCGCCTTTGGCCGAATTGCTGATGGCGAGGTTCCGCGACGCCAGCGGCCCCGGCGTGTGGCAGACCTTCCTGGCGATGGGCGTGATCTACTTCGCCTTCATGATGGCCGGCGCGTTCGGCTACCGCGTGCCGCCCGCCGGCTACCGCCCTGCCGGCTGGACCCCGGCGGCGCCAAGCGCCCGCGCGATGATCACCCACGGCCAGGTCCATCTTCGCGACGCGCACAAGACGCCGCAGTT
>JANXRT010000492.1 GCA_025356735.1 Acetobacteraceae bacterium
CTTCGGTCAGCAGCCGCGACAGCATCAGCTCTATGTTGCGCAGGTGGGCGCGGGCCACGTCGTCGCCGTTGCTTTCGGTCAGCCGGGCGAGAGCCGGGGCTAGGGCGACCTGGCCCTCGCCGATACGCAGCATGAGTTGCTGGCTGGCGCGCAGGGTTTCGGTCAGTCCGCCCATGCGCTCGGCGAGTTGGGCGATGGCTTGGCCGGTTTGCTGACTGCGTTCCTCGCCGCGGGTCAGCACCCGTTGCAGCTGCTCCATGTTCTCGGCGGTTTGTTCGAGCAGCGCCTGGACGTAGGCCGGGACCGAGCCTTCGCCCTCGGCGAGCACGCCGGAGGATAGGCGGGTCAGTCCGGCAAGCCATTCCTCCAGCTCGTTGAAGAAGCGGTTCTGGGCCTGACCGGCGGTGAGGTCGAGGAAGCCCAGCACCAGCGCGCCGGCGAGGCCGAACATCGAGGCGCTGAACGCCGTGCCCATGCCGGCGATCGGCTTCACCAGCCCGGATTTAAGCTGCTCGAACATCAGGTTGACGTCGCCGGAGCCGACCGACATGGAGCCGATCACCTCCGACACCGAGCCGACGGTTTTGAGCAGGCCCCAGAAGGTGCCGAGCAGGCCGAGGAAGATCAGCAGCCCGGTCATGTAGCGGGAAAGCTCGCGGCTTTCGTCGAGGCGGGAGTCGATGCCGTCGAGCAGGCTGCGCATGGCGCCGGCCGACAGGGTGAAGCGGCGGCCTTGCTCATGCTGGCTGTCGCGGGCCGACAGCATGCTGGCCATCGGCGCCAGCAGTTTCGGCGGTGCGGCCTGCTGCGGGCTACCGCCAGCGCGCGCGCGCTGGAAATTCTCCAGCCAGGCAACCTCGGGTCCCAGCCGGATCACTTGGCCCAGGTTCCAGGCTATCCCGATCGCAAGGACAAGGAGAATGAAACTGTTTAAGGCGGGGTTGTTGAGAAACGCGTTGAGCAGCGGCTGCCACAGCAAAGCGAGCATGGCCAGCACGAGGACAATGAAGATCACCATCCGCAGCAGATAGTTGCGCGGCTCGGTCATGGTGTCGCGGACCCGGCTGTCGCCGCTGCCGTGGCGGGCGCATTGGCGCCGAGCGCCGTCACGTCGGCGCGGTCGGCGGGTCCGGCGCCAGACGCGGTGCCGAGCGCGCGGACGTAAATCCGCGACGACGGCACGCCGGCGCCCATCAGCACGCTGCGCACCGATAGGCCGCGCGACAGCGACAGCCGGCGCGCGGTCGAGGGATCCTCTGCGGTGCCAGCCGAGTAGGCCTGGACGTTGAAGGTCGTTGCCTCGGATTGCGGCACGGTCTGGATGAATTCCTTGAGCGCGGTTTCGCTGGCCGGGCTGAGCTCACCGGCGCCACCGCCGAAGGTGACGCGCAGCCCGCCGGCGAACGGCGCGCCGCCGCCCTTGGCGGTGGCCGATACCGGCGGCGGCACCAGGGCCGGCACCGGCTGCGGTGTCGGCCCTGGTTGCGGCGGCAGGTTGGCGGTAGGCGGCGGCGCGGTCGGCAGCGGCGGACGCGATGCCGGCGGATTGGCTGCCGGCGGATTGGCTATCGGCGGATTGGCTATCGGCGCGTTGGCCTGAGGCCGAGGCGATGCCGAGCGCGCAGGTGCCGCTTGTTTCACGCCAACCGCCGGGTTTGGCTTGGCCGGGCGCGGTTTCGCCGGCGGCCGGACGGGGGGCGCCGACGGTGGCGGCACCGCGTCCAACGCCTTAAGATCGACCGTGACCTGCGCCGAGGCGGGCACGATATCGCCAGGCGCAATCGACGCAAAAACCAGCAGGATGGCGGCGAGAGAGGTTTGGCGCATACAACTCGGCATCCTAGTTGACGGAGCCAGCGTGCTCAACCTTGGAGCGTGTTTCAGCCGCCACGCATGGCGGATTGGCCGTCGATCACCGCCGCCAGCAGCTTTTCGTACAGATGCGGGTTGCTGGCGACCACGTTGCCGGTGTCGCGCGGCTCGCCGCCGCCCGGGTCGTTGGCATAACCGCCGGCCTCACGCACCAGCAGCAGCCCCGATGCCATGTCCCAGCGCTGGATGCCAAGCTCCCAGTAGCCGTCGTAGCGTCCGGCGGCGACCCAGGCGAGGTCCAGCGCCGCGGCGCCGAACCGGCGGATGCCGGCGACCTGCGGCATCAGCGCGCCGAGCGTTCGCGCGAACGCCAGTCTCCGGGACGGGTCCACCGCGGCGAATGGGATGCCGGTGGCGAACACCGCATCCTTGAACTCGCGCCGCGCCGAAACTCGCAATCGGCGCTCGTTGAGGAAGGCGCCGCCGCCTTTTTCCGCCCAGAACAGCTCGTCCACGGCCGGCGCATAGACCATCCCGGCGGTGAGCTCGGAGCTGCCGTCCGGCAGCCGCCGTTCCAGCGCGATCGAGATGCCCCAATGCGGGATGCCGTGCAGGAAGTTGGTGGTGCCGTCAAGCGGATCGACCACCCAGCGCCAAGCCCAGTTATCGGAACCCGAAGCGCCGGATTCCTCCATCAGGAAGGCGTAGCCGGGCCGCGCCTTGGTCAGCTCCTCACGCAATATCGCCTCGGCGCGCAGATCGGCCTGGGAAACGAAATCGGAGGGTCCCTTGACGCTGACCTGAAGTTGCTCGACCTCATTGAAGTCCCGCAGCAGACGCTTTGCCGCCTTCTGGGCCGCGTTGGCCATCACCGTCATGTGGGGGGAAAGGCGGAGCGCCATCTATGGAGTTCCGGCTACTTGCGCGCCCGCTCGACATAGGTCGCGTCCTCGGTGCGCACGACGATGCGCTCGCCGGCCTCGATGAACGGCGGCACGTCGGTCTTGACGCCGTTGGACAGCTTGGCCGGCTTGTAGGACGACGAAGCGGTCTGGCCCTTGACCACCGGATCGGCCTCGACGACTTCCAGGATAACGGTTGCAGGCAGGTGCACCGCAACCACGTCGCCCTCGACCAGGTCGCACTCGACCTTCATGTTGTCCTGCAGGAACGGCGCCGCCTCGCCCAGCAGCGCGAGGGGAACGATGGTCTGCTCGAACGTCTCGTCGTCCAGCAGCACGATGTTGTCGCCGTCGGCGTAGGAGTAGGTGAAGTCCTTGTTGTCGGTCATCAGCCGCTCGACCGTGTCGGCGGTGCGCCAGCGCTCGTTGGTCTTGTTGCCGGTGCGCAGGTTGCGCATCTCGACCTGGATGAAAGCGCCGCCCTTGCCCGGCGTGATGATCTGCTGCTTCAGCACCGTCCACCGGTTGCCTTCATGCTCGATCACCTGGCCGGCACGAATGAGGTTCGCCTGCTGCTTCATCGGGAGCGCTCGTCTGGTAAATTTTAGGGGGTGCGGCTGTCTAGCCCGAAGCGTTTGGCGCGGCAAGTTTGTGGGAAACTTCGGATGGGTCCCGCACGGTGTCGCCGTCCAGGTAATCCGGCCCGATCGGCACCTTGCCATGGCCGCCCGGGATGTCGAGCACGTAGGTTGGCCAGGCCAGCCCGGTGACGCGGCCGCGGAGTGCGGCCAGCAACGCCCGGCCGGTTGCGATCGGCACATGGAAGCGCGCCGTGCCGGGTGCCGGGTCAAGCTGGTGCAGGTAATAGGGCTTCACCCGGGCTGCCAGCATCGCGCGGAACAGGCTTTCCAGCGCCTCGACGCTGTCGTTGACGCCGGCCAGCAGCACCGACTGGCCCAGAACTGGAATACCCCGCAACTGTACGCGTCGTAATGCCTCGCGCGCGGCGGGCGTGAACTCGCGGGCATGGTTGGCATGGACCACCAGCCAGAGCGGCTTCTCGGTCACCATCACGTCCGCCAGCGCGTCATCCAGCTTTGCCGGATCGGCAACCGGCAGGCGCGAATGGATGCGCAGCGTCTGGACGTGCGGGATCGCCGACAGGGCGGCAAGGATGGCACCCAACCGGCGCGGCGACAGCATCAGCGGATCGCCGCCGGTGAGGATGATTTCGGATATTGCCGGCCGCTGCGCGAACCACTCATAGGCCGCCGCCAGCTCGGCGTCGGTCAGCAGCCCGCCATCCGGGCCGACATGTTCGCGCCGGAAGCAGAACCGGCAATAGACCGGGCAGATCAGCAACGGCTTGAGCAAGGCGCGGTCGGCATAGCGGTGCACGACGCCGCGGATCGGCGACAGCGCATCGTCGCCGATCGGGTCACCGCGCTCGTGATCGGCGGTGACGAGTTCAGCCGCGTCCGGGACAAATTGCCGGCCGATCGGATCGTGCGGATGCTCGATCAGGGCGCGCATGGCCGGTGGGATTGCCACGGCATAACGACGCTCGACGGCGGCGATATCAGGCGTTGCATCAGGGTGAATAAGCCCAGCCACAAGCAACGCCTCAGCACTCCGAATCGTAAGAAGATGCGCGTCCAGGACGCTATCCCCGTTGCTTGAAGGTGGGGCGGGGTATGGGGCAGAGCCCCATGTTTCTACGCTTCCAAGAAAGCACCACGATTACCAATCAGCGCCATGACCTCTCGCCGGGTAGCCGGATTGTCGCGGAACTCGCCCAGCATGCGGCTGGTGACCATCGACACGCCCGGCTTGTGCACGCCGCGGGTGCTCATGCACTGGTGCGCCGCCTCGATCACCACCGCGACGCCGCGCGGCTGCAGCACCTGCTGGATGGTATTGGCGATCTGCGCGGTCAGCTTCTCCTGGATCTGAAGACGCTGCGAGTAGGCATCCACCACGCGCGCCAGCTTGCTGATGCCGACAACGCGGCGATGCGGCAGGTAGGCGACATGGGCGCGGCCAATGATCGGCAGCATGTGGTGCTCGCAATGGCTTTCGAGCCGGATGTCGCGCAGCAGCACGATCTCGTCGTAACCATCGGTTTCCTCGAAGGTGCGTTCCAGGAGCACCACCGGATCGACATGGTAGCCGGCGAAGAACTCCTCGTAGGACCGCACGACGCGGGCCGGCGTGTCGCGCAGGCCCTCGCGGGTCGGGTCGTCCCCCGCCCATTCGAGCAGCACGCGGACGGCGGCTTCGGCTTCTTCCCGGGTCGGACGAGGCACTGAGGCGACAGGCTTCGCGGGGCTGATGATGTTCACGCGGCGAAACTCCTGAACCGATGCTGGACGAGGCCGAAGGGCAGCCAGCTTGCCGATATGTTAGAATTTCGCATCGAACGCGCAAGCCGGCGGTTCAGTGGACCCGGCCGCCCTGGTGCGGGCTGTCGAGGCTGAAGGCCGGGATTGCCACGTCGAAATTCTCGCCCGACGCCGGCGCCACCATGTGATAGGCGCCGACCATGAAGCCGGACGGGGTCTCGAGCGGGGTGCCGGAGGTGTATTCAAACTCGCCGCCCGGCTCCAGCACCGGCTGCTCGCCGATCACGCCCGGGCCATGGACATCCTGCGTCCGGCCCCGCGCGTCGGTGATCCGCCAGGTGCGGCGCAGCAGCTGCACCGGCTCAAGGCCCTGGTTCTCGATCCGGACGCGGTAGGCCCAGACGAACCTGCCCTCCTCCGGCTTCGACTGGTCCTCAAGATAGAAGGACCGCACGGAGACGCGCACGCCGCGGGTGGTCTTGGAATAATCGTCGCTCATCCTCAGGCGATGATCGCCGCAACGACGCGAGATTTCAAGGCTGGCGAATTCAAGGGCGTTGCGGCATCGGCCCGCAGGTTCGCCAGGCCGCGCGCCAGATCATCCTGCAGGTCGAGCACGTCCTCCAACCCGACCGAGAGCCGCACGACACCGTCGGTGATGCCCAGCCGGGCACGCTCCTCCGCGCCGATGCGCATGTGTGTGGTGGTGGCTGGATGGGTGACCAGCGACTTGGAATCGCCCAGGTTGTTCGAGACCGCGATCAGTTGGAAGCCGTTCATCACGGCGAAGGCGCCCGCCTTGCCGCCCTCGACCTCGAACGTCACCAGCGTGCCGCCGCCCGACATCTGCGCCCTCGCCAGCGAGTGCTGCGGGTGGTCGGCCCGGGTCGGGTACAGCACCTGCGTGATGCCAGGCTGGTTCGCCAGGAAGTCGGCCAGGATCGCCGCCGACCGGCTGGCAGCATCGACCCGCAAAGCCAGGGTCTCCAATCCTTTCAGCAGCAGCCAGGCGTTGAACGGCGACAGGGTCGGCCCGGTGTTGCGGGTGAACGGCTGCAGAACGTCGGTGATCCACTTGGCGCTGCCGAGCACCGCGCCACCCATGGCGCGGCCTTGGCCGTCGATATGCTTGGTGCAGGAATAGACCACGACATCGGCGCCGAGCCGCAGCGGCTGCTGCAGCAGCGGCGTCGCGAACACGTTGTCCACCACGACGATGGCGCCCGCTTCGTGCGCAAGATCGCACACAGCTCGGACATCGACGATCTCCAGCATCGGGTTGGATGGGGTTTCCAGCAGCACCAGGTTGGCTGGCCGCGACAACGCCGCGCGCCATTGTTCCAGATCGCCGCCATCGACGAACTCGGTCGCGATGCCGAATTTCGGCAGCAGCGTCGCGACCAGCCAGTAACACGATCCGAACAGCGCGCGCGACGCTACAACGCGGTCGCCGGCCTTGAGATGGGACAGCATCGCGGCGTTGACCGCGGCCATGCCGGTCGCGGTGACGACGCAGGCCTCGGCGCCCTCGATGTCGGCCAGGCGCTGTTCGAGCATGGCGACGGTCGGGTTGCCGAACCGCGAATACTGATAGTGTTGCACGGTGCCGGCAAAGGTCGCCTCGGCCTGCTCGGCGTCGTCATAGACGAAGCCGGAGGTCAGGAAGATCGCCTCCGAGGTCTCGCCATGCTGGCTGCGCGAGGTGCCGCCATGCACGAGCCGGGAGGCGGGACGGAGATTTGGGGGAACGATGGTCATGGAGCCTGGCCCTTCTGGTTGGGCCGACCGTGGAGCAGTGACGACGCCGGATCGAGGCTCCTGTCGTGGAGCGGCTACGCACTGACCTCTTTAGCGCAATTGTTTAACCTCGCCGCAAGCCGGCCGGACAAATCACGAGGGGCGGAGAATGCTTCGCCGGGTGCTAACTAGGGCCGGGTGGATTGCGCCGTCAAGCCGGCGTTTCTATGGTGGGCGTCATGCCGCCGGGCGTATGCGGGTGTAGTTCAATGGTAGAACGGCAGCTTCCCAAGCTGCACACGAGGGTTCGATTCCCTTCACCCGCTCCATTCGCCAGGTTCGGCAGTCCAGGGGGCAAGACATGAGCGAAGCTGTGGCCGAGCTGGAAACCCCTTGGCAGGCCATGTTCCAACGCCTGCTCGCCGAACCGGGACCACGTGCCGAGGCAGCCGAACCTGAGACCCGGCTGGATGCGCGGGTCTATCACGATCCGCAGCGCTACCACGCGGAACGAAGCCATCTGTTCCGCCGGCTGCCGCTGTGCCTCGGCCATGCCGACCAGCTGCGTGAACCCGGCAGCATCCTGGCACGCGAGATCGTGGGCCTTCCCCTTTTGCTTGTCCGCGACGCGCAAGGCGAAATCGGCGTGTTCCTGAACGCCTGCCGCCACCGCGGTGCGCGCCTGGTGGCCGAGGATAGTTCGACGTGCCAAAAATCCAGCCTGGTCTGCCCGTATCATGGCTGGACCTACGCCCTGGATGGCACGCTGGTCGCGGTGCCGCTGCGCGAAGCATTCCCGACACTTGACCGCGCCGAACGCGGCCTCATGCGCCTTCCGTCAACGGTCCGCCATGGCCTGATCTGGGCGGTGCTAGACCCGCAGCTGCCGGAACCCGACATCGCGCGCTATCTCGGCCCGATCGACGCCGAGCTGGCGGCGATCGGCCTCGGGCAGCATCGTTTCTTCCGCCAGAACGCCGTCCGTCGGGCAACCAACTGGAAGCTGATCGTCGATGCGTTCATGGAGGTCTATCACGTCAAGCGGCTGCATTCAGGAACCATCGGGCCGTTCTTCTCGGACTCGATCGCCATCGCCGACCATTTCGGGCCGCACCAGCGGATGCTGGTGGCGCGCGATCAGCTCGGCCAGCTACGCGACCAGCCGCCGGCGCAGTGGCACCCGCAGCTGCACGGCACGATGGTGCATCTGATCTTTCCCAACACGATCCTGATCTATCACCCCGACTATGTCAGCCACCTCGGCATGTTTCCGACTGCGCCAAACGAGACGCTGTTCGTCCATACGATGCTGACTCCCGACGCGCCGGCGGACGAGCGCGCCAAGGCGCACTGGGACCGGTCTTTCGACCTGATCGACCGGCAGGTGTTTCACGACGAGGACCTAACCGTGTGCGAACAAATCCAGCGTGGGCTGGTCAGCGGCTTTGGGCAGGATTTCCTGCTGGGGCGGTTTGAAAGCAACGTCCGCAGGTTTCATGAGACTGTTGCCAAAGCATTAGGGCAGCATGGGGCGCCGCCCCAAACCCCGCCGGGGTAGCGCCCCGGGGCGCATCCTTTAAGGACTTCCAAGGCGCATCCGCTGGATCTCCGGTTCACGGTCGATGAACTGGTGCTTCAGCGCGCCGAGTATGTGCAGCGCCACCAGGCCATAGAGGGCATAGGCTGACCAGGCGTGCAACGCGAAGAACTGCGTGTGCAGCCGCTCCTTCGTCGCCGGATCCAGCCGCTCGATCGCCCCGATGCGGAACCATGGAACGATCCAGAACAGGCGCAGCGGATGGGCAGCCGCGTCCTTGAAAGCGGAGTCGTGCAGCCAGCCAGAAATCGGCAGCAGGAACATCAGTCCGTACAGCACGATGTGCGCCGCGTGCGCGCCGGTGCGCTCCAGCCGGCCATGGGAGGCCGGCAATCGCGGCGGCGGGTGCGAAAGCCGCCACAGCAGGCGCAGCAGGACAAGCCCGAGCACAGTCAGGCCGATCGACTTGTGCAGATCGACCACCGGACGGCCCCAGCTTTCCGGAAAGCTGTCCGCGGTCAGGGCAAGTGTCACGTTGACAACGATCAGTGCCGCGACAAGCCAGTGCAGAACGGCGGCAACCCGGGTATAGCGTGCGATCGGCATGGCAACGACGGATGCGGCGGTGCTTGCTTCCATCGCATTGATATTCGGCGCGCCAGCCCATCTACAAGCGGCTGACGGCGCTCCGCCGATAGCTAAACCGTGAAATCGCGCATGATCCGCCTCACCGCCGAACTCGATCGTATCCGCCGGACGATGTCGCCGCGCCATCTTGCCCGGCCGACGCCGGCCAGGGCGGTGCTGATCCATGGTGGCGCGATGCTGCTCTGGATCGTGCTGTTCGCCCGTGCCTTCGGAGCTGGCGGCATCTTCGCCTGGTCAGTCGGCCTCGCCTACATAGGCTATGACACGGCACTTCTGATCTTTGTCTTTGTGCAAACGATGCCGCTTCTGCGTCGAGCCAGCCTGGCGGTAGAAGCGGTCCAGCCGAGCGTTGGCGTGACCCGGCTCGGTGTGATCGTGGCGGCCCGCAACGAGGCGTCGGTGCTGCCGGCCACCCTCACCGCGCTGTTCGCGCAGACCCGGCCGCCCGATGCGGTGGTGATCGCCGATGACGGGTCGGACGACGACACCGCCGCCTTGCTGATGCGTGAATACGGCCTGATCTTGCCCGTTCCCGGGCAGATGAGTGCGCCGGCCGCCCGATATCCGTCGCTCAGGTGGCTGCGCCTGGCCCATGGCGGCAAGGCCCGCGCGCTGAACGCAGCGATGGCGGATGTCGGAACCGAACTTGTGTTGACGGTGGACGCGGACACCCTGCTGGAGCCCGGCGCGATCGCCGCGATGCGCCACGCCTTCGCCGGCGATCCGGCACTGGTGGCAGCGACCGGAGTGCTGTTCCCGGTTTGCGGACCAGGCTTGAGCGGCCGATTTTTCCAATGGTTTCAGACCTATGAGTACATGCGCAACTTCCTGTCGCGCTACGCGTGGGCGCGCCAGGACGGATTGCTGCTGATCTCGGGCGCGTTCGCCGCCTATCGCCGCCAGGCGGTGCTGGATGTGGGCGGCTTCGATCCGGACTGCCTGGTCGAGGATTACGAGCTGACCCACCGGCTGCGCGACCATGCCGTGACCAACGGCCTGACCTGGCGCACCGACGTGATCGGCGGCGCCCGCGCGCGAACCGATGCACCCGCCTCGATCGGCGCCTTCCTGCGCCAGAGGCAGCGTTGGTTCGGCGGCTTTCTGCAGACCCAGTTCTGGTATCGCCACATGGTCGGCAATCCGCGCCATGGCCGCCTTGGCACGCGCATGCTGCCGGTGAAGGCGCTCGACACGATGCAGCCGCTGTACGGCCTGACCAGCATCGCCCTGCTGCTCGGTGCGCTGGTTGCCGGCCAATCCGCGGTAGCAACGCCGGTCGGCGCCGTGATCGCCGCCAAGATCGGGCTCGACATGGGCTTCTACCTATGGTCGCTGCTGCTCTACCGGCGCTGGCTTGGCGACATCGCGCGGGTCGGTCTGGCCTCGGCGATCGTCGCGGCCCTGATTGAGCCGTTTACCTTCCAGGTCCTGCGGCACGGCGGCGCCGCGCTGGGTTGGCTGTCTTTCCTGACCGGTCGGCGAAGCTGGGGATCACAGGCGCGCACCGGCTTGGCCGCCCAGCGCCTCTAACCGATAATCTTCATGAACTTCGAACGGGCATTCCCAGCAGCGCCCGCAGGTCGGCCGGGCGAAGCGGCTTCGGGATGACCGGCACGCCCATCGCCTGCGCGGCGACGATCAGGCTCGGATCGAAGTCGGCGGTGATCAGGATGGCCGCCGGCGGCGGTGTCTGGCGCGCGACGATCTCGGCGATCAGATCGAGCCCGTTCAGGCTGCCGATCAGCCGGTGGTCGGCAAGCACCAGCCCGTAGCGCGCGCCGTTGGCGATCAGGGCAAGCGCTTCGTCGCCGTCGGCGGCGGCATCGAAATTCATGCCCCATTGCCGGAGCAAGCCGGAAATTGCCAGTCGGACGTCGCGGTCGTCGTCGACGACAAGAACCGGCAGGTCCATCCGCCGCGCGATCGCCTGATGCGGCGTGTCATGCGACGTTTCGGCCACCATAGCCGCAATGGCCGGAACCACGGGCTGCGCGAAGGCGAAGCACGAGCCCCGGCCGGGGCGGGACGCGACGGTGATCGCCGCCCCGATCAGCGCCGCGGAACGTCGCGCGATGCTGAGGCCAAGGCCGAGGCCTTTGCGCCGGTCGCGCTCGGCGTTGCCGATCTGGACGAACTCTTCGAAGATGCGGACCAGGTCGGTTGGCTCCATGCCGATGCCCGTGTCCCATACCTCGAACAGCATTTCGGTCGGACGCTTGCGCGCGGCGACGAGCACGCCGCCTTGCGCCGTGCAGCGCAACGCGTTGGAGACGAGGTTGGAGAGCACCTGTTCGAGCAACGCGCCGTCGCTGGTCACCCACTCGCCATCGGACCGGAAGCGCAGGTCGAGACCGCGGCCGAGCGCGATCGGGCGGAAATACTGGCTGAGCCGATCGAACAGCGCGTCGACCGACACGGCGCCGAGGCGAGCCCCGACCACGCCGGCCTCCAGCTTGGACAGATCGAGCAACCCGTTGAACAGCGATTCCATCGCGCCGACGCTGTCCTGGATGCTGCCGACGATGGCGCGCCCGTCCGCATCCAGCCGCAGCTCGTCCAGCGAGGCGGAGAACAGGCTCAACGCATATAGCGGCTGGCGCAGATCGTGGCTGGCGGCGGCCAGGAACTGCGACTTGGCGAGGCTGGCGAGTTCGGCCCTGTGGCGCGCCGCCTCGGCCTCGGCGGTCTTCACCGTCAGCGCCTCGAGCAGGGCGCGGTTCTCGAAACGGATCTGAAAGCCGGCGTCGAGCGTTTGCGCCTGCACCCGGCACATGCCCACCATCGCCAGGGCGAACAGGCCGGATGCCACGCCGAGAAGGATGAAATCGAACCCGCCAGCCGCCAGCAGCCGGACCACGACCGGCGCGAACATGAAGCCGACCAGGGCATACAGGCCGGGTGGGTTGTAGGCGTTGGCCGGCACACTGCCGCCGGCGACCCCGTAGAGGCAGCACAACGTCAGCGCGACGGTGATCGGCTCGGTAGGGTGGGCGAACAGGAATATCGTGGAACCCCAGAGCGATCCCGTCAGCACCATGTAGAGCGTGTAGATCCTGGCCCACCGGCCGAGCGCCGCGTCCTCGCGCGGGTGGCGGAACCAGGCACGGACGAGGCCCTCGCGCGCGACCTGCATCGTGAGCTGCACCGCAGCCCAGGCGGCGATCGTCGGCCACGCCGTGTAGGAGGCGGCCGTTCCGATCATGTAGGCGGTGACGACCACGACCGAAGCGCGCGAGTTGCGCGTCTGCAGATAGAGGGTCCGCACGGCCTCCGCGCGAATCGGCGTCATCGCTCGATCAGGCCAAGTTCGCGCGCCCGGATCACCGCCTGCATCCGGCTGCTGGCGCCGAGCAGGTGGAACAATTCGGTCAGATGGGCGCGCACGGTGCGCTCGGCGATGGCGAGGCGGTGGCGGATTTCCTTGTTGGCGTGACCCTCGGCGAGCAGGTCCAGCACCTCCGCCTGGCGGACGCTGAGCACGGGCATGGCGGCGGTTGGCGCGCAACCGGAGAAGGCGGTTCCGCCGCCCAGCACGGTGTCGATCATGCCCAGTATGGCCTGCGGGGTCGCCGTCTTGGCGATGAAGCCGCTGGCGCCGCTGGCGCGCGCCCGCACGCGCACCCCGGCATCGTCGCGCCCGGAGATCAGGACCGATGGCAGCGACGGAAGCAGGCCGGCGATCGCGGCCAGCAGGCTGAAGCCATCATCGCCCGGCAGCCCGACATCGATGATCGCGAGATCGGGCGAGAGCCGTGTGAGCGCATCCAAAGCCTGCGGGGCGGAGCCCGCGGCATGCAGCGTCCAATCCGGCCGCAGCCCGCGCACCATGGCGCCGAAGCCGTCGGAGAACAGCGGGTGGTCATCGACCAGCAGGATCGTGGCCGGCGTCATTGTTTTCCTTCGATCGGCTTCAACCCAGCCGCGTGCCTCTTTAGGCTATATCACCTAAACGTCGAAAAACTTAATTTTCCATTTCCAAAGAAACATACACAGAACCAGTAGGGAAATTCACCGATGCGTATCGTTCTCGGCTTGTTAATCGGCTTGGCTCCGTTTGCCGCCTCGGCGGCGGTGATCGGCGATGCGTCGTTCGAGGACGTGTCGGCAGGTGGCTATTCATACCGCCCAACCGGATCCGCCTGGACTTTCCTGGGGAATGCGGGCCTGACCGCCAGTCCCGGCACGTTTGTTTCTGATGCGGCTCCCGGCGGAGGCGCGCAGGCCGCGTTCATACAGAGCGGCGGGAGCCAGCTGGGCGAGATCACACAAACACTGACGGGACTCACCGCCGGAACGACCTACAGCTTCAGCTTCTACGCCGCCCATCGCGACGGTTACGAGGGAAATCCGATCGATGTTAGCTTCGCCGGCGTCGACCTCGGCACGGTAACGCCGACCTCCAGCCTGTTCGCCTTCGAAACTACCGGCAGCTTCGTGGCCCAGGACACCTTCGGCCTGCTTTCATTCCTTGGCACGACCGCCGGAGGTGACGTCGACTCGGCGATCGATCTGGTCACCATCTCCGAAGCCAGCCATTCCGTTCCCGAGCCGGCATCACTCACCCTGCTCGGCGCCGGCCTGGCGGGGCTTGGCATGATCCGCCGCCGCCCGGCCTGATCAAACTTCCGCCAACGCTTATTGTCAGCCTGACGCGCGTCGCGTCAGGCTGACATCCTTTCAGCAAAGGCCGGCGACCCAACGCGACGACAGTGTCGCGGGTCGTTTATCCGGTGAAACGGCGATGCTACGTTGCGATCATGTCGCAACCCATGGCGCCGATGAGCCTCGCCGGGATCAAGCCCGACCTGCTGGAAGGCGCCTCGGCATGAGGGGGCCGGATCGTGCCTGACGGCTCCGTGCCCGGCCCGCCGCCGCTGTTCGCCGGCCTGAAGGTGATCGACTGCGCGACCTACATCGCGGCCCCCGGCGCCGCCACGATCCTGGCCGATTTCGGCGCCGACGTGATCAAGATCGAACCGCCGGGCGAGGGCGATCCGTGGCGCGGCCTGCACGCCCGCGCCGATGTGCCCGGCGTGCCGCGGAGCCCGCATAACTTCCCGTATCTGGTCAACAACCGCAACAAGCGGGCGATCGTGATCGACCTCAAGCACGACCGCGGCCGGGCGATCCTCGAACGCCTGGTCGCCCGGTCCGACGTGTTCATCACCAACCTGCCGCTGCCCGTGCGCCAGCGGCTGCGGCTGCGCCACGCGGACTTCGCGGACAAATACCCCCGCCTGATCTACGGCTCGTTCACGGCTTACGGCGAGGATGGCGAGGAGGCCGGCAAGACCGGCTTCGACCTCACCGCCTATTGGGGCCGGTCCGGGTTGATGGACGAGGTCCGCGCCGACCGCATGGTTCCGCCCGCCTTCTCGGTGGCGGGGCTCGGCGACAACCCCAGCGGTATGGCGCTGTATGCCGGCATCGTCACGGCGCTGTATCAGCGCGCGACGACGGGGCTTGGCGGCGAGGTGCGTGCCTCGCTGCTCGGCAACGGCATGTGGGCCAACAGCTTCCTGATCCAGGCCAGCCTGTGCGGGGCGGCGATCCCGCCGCGGCTTCCGCGGCAG
>JANXRT010000494.1 GCA_025356735.1 Acetobacteraceae bacterium
CGGGCTGCCGTGTGGCGAGGAGGCCAACATGGCGAAGATGATGGCGGCCGAGGCGAGCTGGGCGGCGGCCGAGGCCTGCATCCAGACCCATGGCGGCTTCGGCTTCGCGGAAGAATATGATGTGGAACGAAAATTCCGCGAGGCGCGGCTGTATCAGGTGGCGCCGATCAGCACCAACCTCATCTTGTCGTATGTCGCCGAGCACGTGCTCGGCATGCCGCGCAGCTACTGATGCGGCCGCTCGACGATCTGCTGGTTGTTTCCCTCGAGCAGGCCGTCGCGGCGCCCTATTGCAGTTCCCGGCTGGCCGACGCCGGCGCGCGGGTGATCAAGATCGAGCGTGCCGAGGGCGATTTCGCGCGCGGCTATGACCGCGCGGCCAAGGGTCTTTCCAGCTACTTCGTCTGGCTCAACCGCGGCAAGCAGAGCCTGGTCGCCGACATCAAGAACCCGCAAGACTGCATCCTGCTTCATAACATCATCGCGCAAGCCGATGTCTTCATGCAAAACCTAGCGCCGGGTGCCGCATCCCGCGCGGGGTTCGACTCGAAAGAGTTGCGGGCGAATCATCCAAGGCTGATCACCGTCGACATCTCCGGCTATGGCGAATCCGGCGATTACGCGACGATGAAGGCTTATGACCTGCTGGTGCAGGCGGAATCCGGGCTGGCCATGGTCACCGGCCATCCCGCCGGCCCAGGCCGGGTCGGCGTTTCCGCCTGTGACATCGCCTGCGGCATGGCGGCCCACGCGGCGGTGCTGGAGGCGTTGATCGATCGCGGCATCACCGGGGTGGGAAAAGGGATCGCGGTCAGCCTGTTCGACGGCATGGCCGACTGGATGAACGTTCCGCTTCTGATGTACGAAGGCACCGGCCAGGCCCCCGAACGCCTTGGCCTCGCGCATCCATCGATCTGCCCCTACGGCGCCTTCGCCACCGCCGACGGCGCGCAGGTCCTGGTAGCGATTCAGAACGAGCGCGAATGGGCCGGTTTCTGCGCCAAATTCATGGATGAGCCAGAGTTGCCGCAGCGCGCCGGCTTCGAGAGTAACGTCATCCGCGTCGCCAACCGCGCGATGGTCGATGGTCACATCGAAACGATGTTCCGCACGCTGACCCGCGACCAGGCGGCGGCCAAGCTGCGGGCCGCCAACACGGCCTACGGCTTCGTCAACGATGTTGCCGCCTTCGCCCGCCATCCGGCGTTGCGCCGTGTCACCGTGCGGACGCCGGGCGGCCCGGTGGCGATCGCGGCACCCGCCGCGATCACCAGCGACGGAATCCGCGAATTGGGCCCGGTTCCGGCGATCGGTGCCGACAGCGAAAAAATTCGAGCGGAGTTCGCCGCATGAGCCTGCCTTCCTGGTTGGCTGACCGGCTGACACTGCCATTGATTGCGGCGCCGATGTTCCTCGTCTCGGGCGTGGATCTGGTGGTAGCCGCCTGTTCGGCCGGCATCATAGGCGCTTTTCCAACCGTGAACTGCCGCACCGTCGAGGAGCTGGATGCCTGGCTCGGTGAAATGCATCGACGCATCGCCGACGCCGAACAGGCGCTTGGCCGCGCCTTGCCGCCGGTCTGCCCGAACCTGATCGTCCATCGCTCCAACCCCCGCACCCTGCAGGATGTCGAGGTTTTGGCCCGCCATGCTGTGAAAATAGTGATCGCCAGCGTCGGCAGCCCGCACGCCGTCATCCCGCCGCTGCACGACGCCGGCTGCCTGGTGTTCGCCGATGTCGCCTCGGTCCGCCATGCCGAGAAGGCGATCGAGGCCGGCGCCGACGGCCTTGTGCTGCTGACCGCCGGTGCCGGCGGTCAGACCGGCTGGGCCAACCCGTTCGCCTTCGCGCGCGCCGTGCGCGCGTTCTGGTCCGGCCCGCTGGTGATGGCCGGCGGCCTGTCCGACGGCCATGCGCTGTGGGCGGCGCAGGCACTCGGCTGCGACCTTGGCTACATGGGAACGCGCTTCATCGCCACGCGCGAGAGCATGGCGCCGCCGGGCTACAAGGACATGCTGGTCGGCTCACGCCTCGACGACATAAAGCTGACACGCGCCATGACTGGGCTGGAGACCAGCATCCTACGCCCTTCGTTGGTCGCTGCCGACCTCGATCCCGACAACCTGCCCGAACGCGGCGCGATCGACATCAGCAAGGACATCGACCGCGGCGCGCGTGAGAAATCCGACACGCGGCGGTGGAAGGACATTTGGAGCGCCGGGCATTCGGTTTCAGGCGTGACCGACGTGCCAGGCGTCACCGATCTGGTGGAACGGACACGAGGCGAATACGAGGCGGCACGCCGAACGTCCCCTACTTAGGTCAGGCGCTCCGGGGCGCTACCCCGGCGGGGTTTGGGGTAGAGCCCAGTGCTACTTTGCAAAGCTCAATAAACCCGATTGCGCGAAATCATGGCGATCGGCGCCAACCGATAGGCCGCCAGCCCGCGCCCGGCCGCCGCTCCCTCGGCAAGCGGCAGGATCTGCGCGTTGCGCGCCCATCGCGGCGGCAGATAGACGCCTGGCGCGGCTGCCGGCACGCTCGCCCCGCCGTGCTCCGTCAGACGCCGCTCCTCCGGCAACGCCGCCGCGACCTTGCGCTGGTAGTCGGCGCCAAGTTCGGGATTGGCGGAATGGTACATCGCCGTCGCGCGTGTCCAGCTCCCCGTCTGGCTCTGAAGCTGCCGCAGGAAGCGCGCGGCATATTCCGCATTGGTCACCGGGTCGAACGCCGCCTCCAGCGAGGCGAACGCCTCGAGGTGATGCATCAGGTTGACCTGCATGCAGCCGACATCGATGGATCGCACGCCGCGCGCGCGCATCTCCCGCACCGCGGCGATCGCCTGCGCCTTGGTGTCATAGAAAAACCCCTCGCCCTCGGCGTTCACCGTCCAGGGCCAGGGTCCAAAATCGCCGGATGCCGAATCCCGGCGGCCGCTTTCAACCCGACCGATCGCCATCAGCAGCTGCGGGGGAAGGAACGCCAGCCGCTCGGCGTGGTAGATGGCCGCGCGGCAGAGCTGGGCATCCGGCCTTAAAGCCGGCCGCGCAACCTCGTAATCGGCCAGGCAAGGCCGCGACAAACACATCAACACCCCAAGTAGAACCGTCCGCATCCGACGATTTTGACGGACCACCGTTAATTTTACCTTGCCGCTGTCCAGCCGCCGCTTCCGCGCATCGGTAAAAATCATGGTGCGCTGCAAAAAAACTTGCGCGCGAACCGATGCGACCCCACTTTGTGCGTTGCAGCAACGCGGTTCGCCGCCTTGCGTGCTTCTTGGACGTTTCCTCCCTAAACTTGGCGGCGCTGCAAAGCGCCGCCACTTTTTTATCCGGCTGTGCCTAGCCGGCCAGCAGGGTCGCCGCCTCGCACTCGAGTATCGTCACCATGTGGTTCAGATCGGCACGGACCGTGTCGAATTCAGGCAGCCGCTCGAACGCCGCCTCGTCCATGTAGAGCGCACGCGCGATCTCGATCTGCAACGCGTGCACGCCTTCCCGCGGACGGCCGTAATGGCGTGTGACGAAGCCGCCGGCGTAGGGATCGTTGCGGCGTACGACGTAGCCGAGTTCGGTGAGCACCTGCTCGACCCGCCGCGTCACGCGTGGCGCGCAGCTGGTGCCGAAGGCGTCGCCCAGGACGAAATCGACGCCACGCGTTCCGGCTCGCGACGTCGAGCCATGGGCCGGCATAGAATGGCAGTCGATCAGCAGGCTGGCACCGAATGCGTCCCGTGTCTCGTCGATCAGTCGGCTCAGGCAGTCGTGGTAGGGTTGCCAGTACGCCGCGACCCGGCGTTCCGCCTCGGCAAAGGGCAGCTTGTCGCGGTAGATCGACTCGCCGGAGGCAACGATGCGCGCGATGGTGCCCAAGCCGGCACCCACCCGCGGCGATCCGGTATTGACCCAAACCGGCAGCTTGTCCTCGAACATCGCCGGATCCAGCTCCCACGCCTCGCGGTTGGGGTCGCAGAACGCGCGTGGGAAGGTGGCGGCAAGCAACGGCATGCCGTGGTCGGGCGCCTGCGCGAACAGCTCGTCCACGAAGCTGTCTTCGCTGCGTCGCAGCCCCAGTGCATCCAGACGCGCCGCGGCGATGAACTCGGCGGGATAGTCGCGGCCGGAATGCGGCGAGGCGAAGATGACGGGTGCCGTCCGCACAGCAGGCCGCAGAAGGTAGAAGGGCAGGGTCGAAGTGCAGGGTACAGGCAGGTCCATGGACCCATTCAACCCGGACCCGCGCCGCATGTCACGACCCAGGCAGGGTTTTATCGGCTCGAACCTTCCCGCTGCCATCAATTAATCGGTTGACAAAAGGCTGTATAAGAACAAAACATGAACATAAGCTTAAGTTCCCCGTCTCACCTGCATCCAAGGAGCCGCCGATGTCGCAGCAATACACCATCGATCGGGCGCCGGGCACGCTGTTGCCGGTGCTTTCGCTGTCATTGCCGATCCTGGCTGGGAAGGCCCGGCCGGCGTTGGCCGCCGCTGCCCGGGTCGCGGCGCGGTGGATCGTCGAGGGCGTGACCGCGGTGCTCGCCGCCGCGGCCGTGGCCGGGATCGCGATCGGCTTCGCCTCGCTCAGCGACGGCGAGGACGGCTTCTTCGAACTCGCCACGCGATCAATGCAAGCGGCTGCGGAGCTCTTCCGCTAAGCCCGGCGGCCACGCTGCCGTGGCCGCGTCGCCGGCATGAAACAGGGGTTGCGCAACGGTTCGGAAAACCCTACCAAGCGCCCCTCGGCAAACATTCCGGGCGCGTAGCTCAGCGGGAGAGCACCTCCCTGACACGGAGGGGGTCACAGGTTCAATCCCTGTCGCGCCCACCATCCGCCTGGCGACCCGCCGCTGGCGGTCAGACCAGTTCGACGCTGATCTCGCCAAGCGCCTCGAAGCCGCCAGTCACGCCATGGCCGCGTTCGACATAGGTCAGCCCGGTGCAGCTGCCGGTCGTCACGATCTGGCCGGCCTGCAGGCTCAATCCATGCTTATGCAGGTGGTTGGCGAGCCACACCAGCGGCACGATTGGATCGTCCGACGGGTTGCCGCCCTGCTTCTCGACCTGCATCGCGCCGTCGCAGCTCTGGCGCACCCGAAGCCTAGCCAGGTCGAGGTCGCGCCATCCCGCGACATCGCTGCCGTGCACGAACCCGGCATGGGCGACGTTGTCGGCCATCGCCTCAAGGCCGGATACGGCGGCCGGATCGATGAACCGGCTTCTCACCAGCTCGATCGCCGGGAACACGGCGTCAATCGCATCCAACACCTCCGTCCGGCTGTAGGGGGTGCCGCGCGGCGTCAGGTCCCGGCCGATGCGCACCGCGATTTCGGTCTCGACGCCAATCCGGCCCACTTCACCGACCGGCCACCGGCACGCGCCAGCGCGCATGCCGCCAAGCGCCAGGATTGCCGCCGAGTGCGGCTTGCCCGGCGGCGTCGCGCATTTGTAGCCGCCGATGGTGCCGCCCAGCCGTCGCAGCACCTCACGCTGGATCGCCCACGCCTCCGCTTCCGTGGCCGGCATCGCCGCCGCCAGCCCGGTGATCGGCGGTCCACCCTGCCGCACGCCCAACAGGATGTCGGCGGCCATCGCGATCCGTGCCTCGCTGCCGGTCATCGGTATTCTCCCATCGATCTTCCGGACAGTGTTCTCCGTGAACAGGTTGTTGCCAAGCCGTGAGCGCTCGAGGCCTTCGTTAACAGATCATTAAGCAATGCCGGCCAACGCTGCCGTGGATTGAGTTATCCCATCTCGCGCGAGAATCCGGCATGTGCGCTTCGCGGCCTGACCTGTCCGCCCCTGGAATTTCCTGGCGCCGTTCCAGGCGCGGTCCAGCGAGCTTGGCATTCCGACAATGGTCGCGACGGGCGGGTCTGGCGCTGTGGTGGACCCTGAGCTTCCAGCTGCCGCGCCATTATCGCTGGTGGCGGGAGGTACGCCGCAATCCGGCACCATCGAAGGGCGGCTTCAGTCCGCCACCGGCTCTCGTCAGCGTCAATCCGGCGGATATCCATCTGCCGGTCGACGCGCAGCCGACGGTCTCCATCCTGATCCCGACCTACGGCCAGGTCGGCTTCACGCTTCGCTGCCTGTCCGCCATAGCCCGGCACCGGCCAGACGCCGCGATCGAGATCATCGTCGTCGATGACGCTTCCGACGATCCTGAAACCGGTCGCCTAGCGGCGGTCACGGGCATTCGCCTGGTGCGGCAGACAAGAAACCTGGGTTATCTCCACACCGCCAACGCGGCGGCGAAGCTCGCGACCGGCGAGTTCCTGCTGCTGCTCAACAACGACACCCAGGTCGAGGCCGGCTGGCTCGACGCGATGATCGAACTGTTCCGCGACGATCCTGGCGTCGGTGCGGTCGGCTCCATGCTGATCTACCCCGACGGACGACTACAGGAGGCGGGCGCCATCGTCTGGGCCGACGGCTCCGGCTGGAATTGCGGCCGGTTCGAGGATCCCGGCCACCCAAGGCATAATTATGTGCGCGAGGTCGACTACTGCTCCGCCGCCTGCCTGCTGGTGCGTCGATCGGACTTTTCCGAAATGGGCGGCTTCGACCCGCGCTACGCCCCGGCCTACTACGAAGACACCGACCTGTGCTTCCGGCTGCGTGCCCGGGGCCTGCGCGTGCTCTACCAGCCGCGCTCGCGCGTCATTCATTTCGAGGGCGTGTCGCACGGCATCGACATCGCCGCCG
>JANXRT010000148.1 GCA_025356735.1 Acetobacteraceae bacterium
AGGGGCAGCAACTGCGTCTGAACGGCTAAACCACTGACATACAAGAGTTATTTCAGGCAATAGAGTTCTGGCGGAGGGAGTGGGATTCGAACCCACGGTACGCTTTCACGCACACACGCTTTCCAAGCGTGCGCCTTAAGCTGCTCGGCCATCCCTCCGCTAATTCGCCCACCCGTCTACGGCGCCGGGCCGGCAAAGTAGCAGCGCCCGCCGGCGTGGCAAGCGCCGTCGTTCAGGCGTCCATCTTTAGCGCCGCCAGGAAGGCCGATTGGGGGATTTCGACCTTGCCGAACTGGCGCATCCGCTTCTTGCCTTCCTTCTGCTTCTCCAGCAGCTTGCGTTTGCGGCTGATGTCGCCGCCGTAGCACTTCGCTGTCACGTCCTTGCTAAGCGCGCCAATCGTCTCGCGCGCCACCACCCGGCCGCCGATCGCCGCCTGGATGGCGATCTTGAACAATTGCCGCGGGATCAGGTCCTTGAGCTTGGCACAAATCGACCGGCCGCGGGTTTCGGCCGCGTTGCGGTGGGCGATGAAACTCAGCGCATCCACCAGGTCGCCGTTGACGAGGATGGAGATCCGCACCAGGTCGCTCTCGGCGTAGCTGTCCATCTGGTAGTCGAAGCTGGCATAGCCGCGCGTCACCGATTTTAGCCGGTCGTAGAAGTCGAACACGACCTCGTTCAGCGGCAGCTTGTAAACCGCCATGGCGCGGTCGCCGACGTAGGTCAGATCAAGCTGCTGACCGCGCCGCTCGCTGCACAGGGTCAGCACCGAGCCCAGATACTCGTCCGGCACCATGATGGTGGCGCGGATCCACGGCTCCTCCATGTGGTCGATCTGGCTCGGGTCGGGCATGTCAACCGGGTTGTGCAACTCCTCCATGCCGCCGTTGATGCGGTGCACGTGATAGACCACCGACGGCGCCGTCGCGATCAGGTCGAGGTCGAATTCCCGCGTCAGCCGCTCCTGCACGATCTCCAGATGCAGCAGCCCCAGGAAGCCGCAGCGAAAGCCAAACCCAAGCGCCGCCGAAGTTTCCGCCTCGTAGTGAAAGCTGGCGTCGTTCAGCCGCAGCTTACCCAAGCTCTCGCGCAGCTTTTCGAAATCATCGGCATCGACCGGGTAAAGCCCGCACCAGACAACGGGGATAGAGGGCTTGAACCCGGGCAGGGCCGTCGTCGCCGGCTGGCGGTCGTCGGTCAGCGTGTCGCCGACATTGCAGTCGGCCACGGTCTTGATGGCCGCGGTGATGTAGCCCATCTCGCCCGGCCCGAGATCGTCCACCGGCACCATCTTGGGGGTGAAGACGCCGACCTGCTCGACGTTGTGCACGCTGCCCTTGGCCATCATCCGGATGCGCTGGCCACGCCGCAGCCGGCCATCGCGCACCCGCACCAGGATGACCACGCCGAGGTACTGGTCGTACCAGCTGTCGACCAGCAAAGCCGTCAGCGGCTTGCCGGCATCACCCTTCGGCGGCGGCAGCCGGGTCACCAGCGCCTCCAGCACGCCCTCAATGTTGAGCCCGGTCTTGGCGCTGATTTCGATTGCGTCGGACGTGTCGATGCCGATCACGTCCTCGATCTGCTGCTTGACCCGCTCCGGCTCGGCCGCTGGCAGATCGATCTTGTTCAGCACCGGCACGATCTCGTGGTTGGCCTCGATCGCCTGATAGACGTTGGCCAGCGTCTGCGCCTCAACCCCCTGGCTGGCATCGACGACCAGCAAGGAACCCTCGCACGCCGCCAGCGACCGGCTGACCTCGTAGGCGAAATCGACGTGGCCGGGCGTGTCCATCAGGTTCAGCACGTAGCTCTCGCCATTCTTGGCCTTGTAGGAAAGCCGCACGGTCTGCGCCTTGATAGTGATGCCGCGCTCCCGCTCCAGCTCCATGTTGTCGAGCACCTGGTTGGTCATCTCGCGATCGGTCAGCCCGCCACACGCCTGGATCAGCCGATCAGCCAGGGTCGATTTGCCGTGGTCGATATGGGCGATGATCGAGAAATTGCGAATATGGTCGAGGGGCGTGTCGGTCATGGGGGACAGATAGTGTTTTTCGGGCTCAGTGTCAGCAGGAAGTAAGGCCGGGCGCTGCCCTGGACCCGCCGGGGGTAGCACCCCTGGACCCGCTTCCCTTTAGGCTCGCAACACGGCTCCCGTGGCTTTGGTCACGGCGACGATTATCTTGGTGCCCAAAGCCTCGATCTCCTCGTCGGTCAGGGTCCGCTCGCGCGGCTGGAACACGATCTCGAACGCCAGGGACTTCTTGCCGGCCGGCAGCTTGTCGCCCTCATAGACGTCGAACAGCGTCACCTGGACGATCAGGTTGCGCTCGGCGCTGCGAATGGTCCGGAGAAAAACATCGGCCGGCGTGTCCGCATCGGCCAAAAAAGCGAAATCCCGACGCACCGGCTGGAACGGCGACAGCTCCAACGCGGCGCGGCGCCGTCGCTTCGGCTCGGTCACCGCATCGAGGAAAAGCTCAAACGCTACCACCGGCCCCGCCAGGTCGAGCGCCGCAACCACGCTTGGATGCAGCTCGCCGAACCGGCCGATCACCATTCTCGGCCCCTGCCGGACCACGCCCGAGCGCCCAGGATGATAGAACGAGGGCGCGTCGGCGGTGAGGCTCAGCGCCTCCATCGGCACGCCGACCGCCGTCATCGCCGCCCACAGATCGGCCTTGGCATCCATTGCCTCGACCGGACGCGCAGCACCGTTCCAAAGTCGCGGCGTGCCGCCGGCGCGCAGGCCGGCGGCAACGTTGGTCTGGCTGTTCTCGAAGTCCGGCGCGAAGGCCGGGCCAACTTCGAACAACCCGGCATCGGCAATGCCGCGCGCCGCATTGCGGCCGGCCGCCTGCACCAGGGTCGCCAGCGGAGTCGGGCGAAGCTGATCGAGGTCGGCGGCGATCGGGTTGCTCAACCGCAAATTCTCCGCCGCCCCGCCAAACCGCGCCGCCTGGGCAGACGCCATGAAGCTGAACGTCACGCATTCGACCAACCCCTGAGCCGCCAGGGTGCGCCGGGCGAGAGCGGCACGCGCCTGTCGCGGCGACAGGATGGCAGCCGGCACCACGGCCGCCTGCGGCAACGACACCGCCGGCACGCTGTCCAGGCCGCGCAGCCGAAGCACCTCCTCCACCAGGTCGCACTCGGCCTCGATCGCGGCACAACCCTCCGCCGCAATCCTGGCACGCTCGGGATCAAGTCCCGGCGCCTGGTCGAGCGCGATCGGTGCGGCGACATCGTTGCGCCACGACGGCACGGCAACGGTCACGCTGGCATTGTGCTGGCGTTCGGTGGCGAATCCCAATCGGTTTAGCACAGCGGTAGCTTCGGTGGGCGACACATCAAGCCCGCCCAGCCCAGCCAGCCGCTCGAACCGCAAGGTGGCGCTGCGCTGCCAGGCCGGCGGAGTGCCCGCGGCCACCACCTGCGCCGCCTCGCCGCCGCAAAGCTCCAGGATCAGCCGGGTCGCGGCCTCCATCGCATCCGGCATCACTGCGGAGTCAATGCCGCGCTCGAACCGGCTGCGCGCATCGGACACGATCTGGTGGCGGCGTCCGGACAGGGCGACGCGCACCGGGTCGAACCAGGCGACCTCGACGAACACCGTGGTCGTCGAAAGATCGCAGCCGGTCGCCTCGCCGCCCATGATGCCGGCCAGCGACTGCACGCCGGCCGCATCGGCTATGGCGCAATCCTCGGCCGTCGCCACGTAGTCGCGGCCGTTCAGCGCGCGGAAGCTTTCTCCGGCACCCGGCCGCAGGGCCAACGTGTCGCCGGTTATCTTGCCGACATCGAACACGTGCAGCGGGCGGCCGAGGTCGAACGTGAAGAAGTTGGTGACATCGACCAGCGCGTTGATCGGCCGCAACCCGATGGAGGTCAGGCGCTCCGCCAGCCATGCCGGACTGGGGCCGTTGCGAACGTTTCGAACCACGCGGCCGAGCACATATGGGCAATATTCCGGCATGTCGAGCCGCCAGCGCAGCCCGTGCTCAAACGCCGCCGGCACCGGCGCCGGCGCGAACGGGCGCAGCGTGCCGAGCCCGGCGGCGGCGAGGTCCCGCGCTACGCCGCGCACGCCTAGCGCATCGCCGCGGTTCGGCGTCACGGAAATCTCTATTACCGGATCGTCGAGCCTCGCCCAGGCGGCGTAGCCCATGCCGACCGGCGCATCGTCCGGCAGGTCCAGGATGCCGTCATGCTCGTCGCTGAGCCCGACCTCGCGCGCCGACAGCAGCATCCCGGCACTCTCGACGCCGCGTATCTTGCCAACCTTCAGCGTGATGCCGGTGCCCGGGATGAAGCTGTCGGGCGGCGCGAACACACCTTTCATGCCGGCTCGCGCGTTCGGCGCGCCGCACACCACGGAAACCAAACCGCTGCCGGTATCCACCGTGCAGACCCGCAGCCGGTCGGCATCCGGATGCGGCACAGCCTCGATGACGTGCGCGATGACGAACGGCGCCAGCGTCGCGCCGCGATCCCCGACGCCCTCCAGCTCCAGCCCGATCGCCGTCAGCGTGTCGGTGATCCGCGCCAGCGGGGCGTCGGTATCGAGATGCGTCTTCAACCATGAAAGAGAAAACTTCATGGCTCAGGCCCGCTCGTGCAGCATGGTCGGGGCAAGCGGCGAGAACCCGTAATGGCGCAGCCAGCGCAGGTCGCTCTCGAAGAACGGGCGCAGGTCGGAAATGCCGTATTTCAGCATCGTCACCCGCTCCACCCCCATGCCGAAGGCGAAGCCCTGCCACTCCCTCGGGTCCAGCCCGCAATTGGCCAGCACGCGCGGATGCACCATGCCGCTGCCGAGAATCTCCAGCCAGTCGCCGCCGCCGCCGAGATCCCCCGTGCGCCGGTTCCAGCCGATATCGACTTCCATGGAGGGCTCGGTGAAGGGAAAGTAGCTCGACCGAAAACGCACCGGCAAATTCGAAATACCGAAGAAACTACGCAGGAAATCGATCAGGCAGCCCTTAAGGTGGCCCAGGGTGATGTCGCGATCGATGACGATGCCCTCGCACTGGTGGAACATCGGGCTGTGCGTCGCGTCGTGGTCGGCGCGGTAGGTCCGTCCGGGCGCGATCACCCGGATTGGCGGCTCCTGCTCCAGCATGGAGATGATCTGCACGTCGGAGGTCTGGGTGCGCAGCAGCAGCGGGCGATCCTGGCGCGTGCCGGGCAGGTAGAACGTGTCGTGGTCCGCCCGCGCCGGATGGTGCGCCGGGATGTTGAGGGCGGAGAAGTTGAACCAGTCGGTCTCGATGTCCAGCCCCTCCCCGACCGAGAACCCCATGGCGCCGAAGATCGCCGCCATCTCCTCGATCGTCCGGCTGATCGGATGGATCAGGCCGGTGGCCGGCGGGCGTGGCGGCAACGTCACGTCGATCTTTTCGCGAGCCAGCCGGGCGCGGATCGCCATCCCCTCCAGCTCGATGCGCCGGGCCTCGATCGTTCCGGATAATTCATCCTTCAGCCGGTTCAGCGCCGCGCCGCGTTCCCGCCGCTGCTCCGGCGCCGCGCGGCCCAGCTCCTTGAGCAAGCCGGTCAGCGAGCCGGTCTTGCCGAGCACCGAAACCCGCACGCCATCCAGGGCGCGCAGGTCGGCAGCCTCCGCCAGCGCCGCAGCAGTTCTGGATTTCAGCGCGTCGAGTTCGTCGGTCATGGTGTCCGCCAAGGAAAAAGGGCCGCCCTTCCAGGACGGCCCTCGATCGAACGCCCGCAAGCCGTCCGGGTTACCTCGAAAAGAACTATTCCGCCGCGGCTAATGCCGGCTCCCGCGCCGCCTCGTCCCGCGCTGCGATCGTCGCCTGCACAGACTTAACGATCTCGGAGAACGCCGGCGCGTCGTCGAACGCGATCGCGGACAGAACCTTGCGGTCCATCTCGATCCCCGCCAGCTTCAGCCCCTCGATGAACCGCGAATAGGTGATGCCGTGCTCGCGCACCGCGGCATTGATCCGCTGGATCCACAGGCTGCGGAATTCCCGCTTCTTCACCCGGCGGTCGCGATACGCGTACTGAAGCGACTTCTCCAGCCGCTGCAGCGCGATCCGGTAGTTCGTCGACGACCTTCCGACGAAGCCCTTGGATGCCTTCAAAACCTTCTTGTGGCGGGCGTGGGTGGTAACGCCCCGTTTGACACGTGCCATCTAACCCTCCCTCACGCGATGCCGTAGGGAGCCCATTGCTTGACGGTGATGCCGTCAGCATGGGTCAGCGTCTGGCTGCCGCGGTTCTGCCGCTTGGCCTTCTGCGTGCGCGCCGACAAATTGTGGCGCTTTCGGCCCGGCCCGGCCATCACCTTGCCGGTCGCGGTGATCTTGAACCGCTTCTTGACCGACGACTTGGTCTTCATCTTGGGCATTTTGAACTCCTCACGGTGTCCCGCATCGGCCGGCCGAATGGCAGGCGAACAGGCGTCGCGGCCGGGCATGCCCATTCCAGGCCCGGTCCACAGACGAAGGCGCGCGGTATAGCCGCCCCGCCCCGCCGGCGCAAGCACGCGCCTATGCCGCTGGCCACCATCCCCATATAAGCAGCCGATGAGCGCGCAATTCTACAAGATGCACGGCTGCGGCAACGATTTCGTCGTGTTTGACGAGCGCCTGGCCCCGCTCGGCCTCACCCCGGCCCGCGCCGCCGCCCTCGCCGACCGCCGCACCGGCATAGGCTGCGACCAGCTGATTTCCATCGAGCCCACCGGCCCCGGCGCCGACGCGTTCATGCGCATCCGCAACCCCGATGGTACCGAGGCCGGCGCCTGTGGCAATGCGACACGGTGCGTGGTGGATTTGCTGGCCCGCCAAACCGGCCGCGACCAGTTCACCATCCGCACGAGTGCCGGCGACCTGCCCGCGCACCTTCTTCCCGATGGCCGCATCCGCGTTGATATGGCTTCTCCCCGTCTCGGATGGGCGGAGATCCCGCTGAGCCATGAAATGGACACCCTTCACCTACCGCTCGAAGGCGACCCCGCCGCCTGCTCGATGGGCAACCCGCACGTCACCTTCTTCGTGCCGGACCTCGCCGCCGTTCCCGTGGCCACCCTCGGCGTCCAGCTCGAACACCGAACGGAGTTCCCGGAGCGCGCCAACATCGGCTTCGTCCAAATCCTGACACCGGACCAACTCCGACTGCGGGTCTGGGAACGCGGCGCCGGCCTTACCCTAGCCTGCGGTTCCGGCGCCTGCGCCGCCCTGGTCAACGCCCACCGCCGCGGCTTGGCCAACCGCCGCGCCGATATCGTCCTCGACGGCGGCACCCTCGAGATCGAGTGGCGGCCCGATAACCACGTCTGGATGACTGGCCCCGCCGCCACCAGTTTCACTGGCGAGATTGACCTGTCCCGGTTGCCCGCATGACCCTGGAAATCCTCACCTTCGGTTGCCGCCTCAACACCTTCGAGTCCGAAATCATCCGCAACCACGCGGCAACCCTCGACGACACCATCGTCGTCAACACCTGCGCCGTCACCGCCGAGGCCGAGCGCCAGGCCCGCCAGGCCATCCGCCGCGCCCACCGCGAGCATCCCGACGCGAAAATCGTCGTCACCGGATGCGCCGTCCAGATCGACCCCGCCGCCTGGAAGACCCTCCCCGGTGTCACCCGCATCCTCGGCAACCTCGAAAAGCTCCACGTCGAAAACTGGCTGCCCGACGCCCCGAGCGCCGTGTCGGACATCATGGCCGCCCGCCAAACCGTGCCCCACCTGGTCACCGAGTTCGCCGGCCGGGCGCGGGCCTTCGTCGAGGTCCAGCAGGGTTGCGACCACCGCTGCACCTTCTGCATCATCCCGTTCGGCCGCGGCCCCAACCGCTCCGTCCCGATCGGCGCCATCGTGGCGCAAGCCCGTGCCCTGGTCGCATCCGGCTACCACGAGATAGTCCTCACCGGCGTCGACATCGCGAGCTACGGCCCGGACCTCCCGGGTGCGCCGAAGCTCGGCCAGATGGTCCGCCGCCTGCTCGCTTTGGTGCCCGAGCTGCCCCGGCTGCGGCTGTCCTCCATCGATCCCGCCGCCATCGATCCCGACCTGTGGCAACTGATCGCCGAGGAACCCCGGCTGATGCCTCATCTGCATTTGTCCCTGCAATCGGGCAGCGACCTCATCCTCAAGCGCATGAAGCGCCGCCACCTCACGGCCGACGCAGCCTCCGTCATCGCCCGCGCCCGGCATCTGCGGCCCGGCATCGCGATAGGCGCCGACCTCATCGCCGGCTTTCCCACCGAATCGGAAAAGCTGTTCGACGAAACGTTGGACTTCGTCGTGGCCAACGAGCTGACCTTCCTCCACGTCTTCCCGTACAGCGAACGCCCCGGCACCCCCGCCGCCCGGATGCCCGCCATCCCCGTCGAGCAGCGCAAGCAACGCGCCGCCACCCTGCGCCAGGCCGGCACCCGCGCTGCCCAGAAATTCTTCGCGGCCCAAATCGGAACAACTATCGAAACAGTGGTTGAGACCGAAACTACCGGCCACTGCGAGCACTTCTCCCCCGTGCGCCTGACCCAACCCGCCACGCCCGGCGCGCTGATCTCCGCCCGCGTCACCGGGGCCACCGACCGCCACCTGCTTGCGGAGCCGATCTGATGGCGTTGGGCGGCTTCTTCACCCGGCTCAAGGAAGGCCTCACCCGCAGCACCCAAAAACT
>JANXRT010000002.1 GCA_025356735.1 Acetobacteraceae bacterium
GGTGCAGGTGATCCCGAACAGCTCCGGCGGGCTGCCCGGCGACGTCTTCCAGGACCTGCTGGACGTGGCGCTGGTGTGGATCCCGCATAGCTACAACGGCTGCGCGCAGCACGGGCCGGACGAGCATTTGCTGATCGGGCCGGCGCGGGAAGGGATCGCCGCGATGGCCGGCCTCTGGTGGGATCTCGGCGAGAACACCACGCCGGAACGCTAGCCGCGCGGCCATGCCACGGAATGTTGATCCGAGGCCAGCGCCGGCAAGCTTGCATTGAGGTGTCATCCGCACGCCAACATGAACTTTGCCTTGAGCTTGCGGTTGATTGCTGTAGTTCATGTCATTCGCATTGATTTAAAGGTTCTCATTGACGCCATCCGAAGCTGAGACCGAGATCGAACCCATTACCGAGAAATCCCGCCTGCCGATCGTCGGCATCGGCGCGTCGGCTGGTGGGATCGAGGCGTTCCACGGCTTCTTCGCCAACATGCCGGCCGACAGCGGCATGGGCTTCGTCGTCATTCTGCACCTGCCGCCCGACCGCCGCAGCCTGCTGCCGGAGATCCTGACGCGCTGGACGACGATGCCGATCGTCGAGGCAAGCGAGGGCTGCGTGGTCAGGGCGAACCACGTCTATGTGCCGCCGGCCGGGTGTGTCGTCACGCTGCGCGATGGCCGGCTGCATCCGCAGGCCGGGCCCCCGCACGGCCCGCGCGAGCCAACGCCGATCGACCTGTTCTTCGCCTCGATGGCGACAGCGCTGGCCGAGGACGCGATCGGCATCGTGCTGTCGGGGACCGGCAGCGACGGCGCGCTCGGGCTCAAGGCGATCAAGGCCGGCGGAGGGCTGACGCTCGCCCAAGGCGCGGGATCAGGGCGCGCCGAATCGGGGGATGTCCTGGGGGCTGGCGAGTTCCCGCCGCAGCATGGCGGCATGCCGGCCAGCGCTATCGCCACCGGCGCCGTGGACATTGTGGCGCCGGTAGAGGCGATGCCAGCCCGCATCCTCGCGGTCCGGGAGGCGCTGCGGGGCGTCGCGCTCGCGGCGCCAGCCATGCTTGCGGACAGGCAGACCGAGGCCGCAAGGCTGGCGATCTGCGGCATCCTGCACCGCCAGCTCGGCCATGATTTCAGCGGCTACAAAGAGAAGACATTCATGCGCCGGATACATCGGCGGATGCAGGTGCTCAGCCTGTCCGAGGTCTCCGGCTACGTCGCCCGGCTTGAGGCCGACCGCGCCGAGGTCGTCATGCTGTTCCGCGACATGCTGATCGGCGTCACCAGCTTCTTTCGCGACCCGGAGATATTCGAGGCGCTGAAGCAGGTCGCGATGCCGCTGCTGTTCGAGAACAAGGTGGCCGAGGATACCATCCGGGTGTGGGTGTCCGGCTGCGCGACCGGCGAGGAGGCGTATTCGCTCGCGATGCTGCTGCGCGAGCATGCCGACGGTATCGGCCGGCCGGCGCCGCAGATGCAGGTGTTCGCGACCGACATCGACGAGCCGGCGATCGCGGTGGCGCGCGCCGGACGCTACCCGGCCGCCCTTCTGCAGGGCATATCGCCGGAACGCCTGGCCCGGTTCTTCCTCCAGGGCAGCGACGACACCTACACGGTGAGCAAGGAAATCCGAGAAATCTGCACCTTCTCGGCGCACAGCCTGACCCGCGATCCTCCGTTCTCGCGCGTTGATCTGGTGTCGTGCCGCAACCTGCTGATGTACCTCGACATCGATCTGCAGGCGGCGGTGATGCCCGCCTTCCACTACGCGCTGGTGCCCGACGGCATCCTGCTGCTCGGCAGCTCGGAGACCGTGTCGCGGCACGAGAACCTGTTCGAGCCGCTCGACCGCGGACATCGCATTTTCCGCCGCCGCAACGTGCGCGGCCCGGCGCTGCGGATCAGCGGCCGCAACAGCCTGCCCGCGCCGAAGCCAGGCGCCGCGGGGCCTCGTGTCGGCATTCCCCCCGGCATCGTTCCATGCATGACCAGCCGGGCCGGCGCGCGTGTCCTGGAGCGGTTCGCGCCAGCCTTCGTGGTGGTCGATGCGGAGGGCGGCATCCTGCAGTATTCCGCCCGCATCGGCCGGTTCCTGGAGCCGGCACCCGGGCTGCCGAGCCAGAACGTGCTGGTGATGGCGCGGCGTGGGCTGCGTTCCGCGCTCGCCCAGGGGTTGCGCCAGGCGGTAGCGACGGCGCGGCTGGTCGAGACGCCCGGCATCGCTTGGTCGCCGGTGGGCGAGGCGGCACGTCAGATCACGCTCGCGGTGGAACCGCTGCCCGAGCCGGGATCGTCCACCACCTATCTGGTGGTGTTCATCGAGGCCGGGCAGAAGGCCGAGGGTCGGGTCGAGCCCGTGGAGGATGGCGCGACCGGGCCCGGGTTCGATGCCCATCTGGAGGTCGAGCTGCGCGACACGCGCGAGCAGTTGCAGCTGGTCACCGAGGAGCACGAGACCGCACTCGAGGAGCTGCGCAGCGCCAACGAGGAGATGCACTCGGTCAACGAGGAGCTGCAATCGGCCAACGAGGAGCTGGAAACCTCGAAGGAGGAGATCCAGTCGATCAACGAGGAGCTGCAGACCGTCAACAGCCAGCTCGCCGGCAAGGTCGATGAACTCGACGGCCGCAACGCCGACCTCAAGAACCTGTTCGAGAGCACCGAGGTCGCGACCGTGTTCCTCGATCCCTATCTGGTGGTGCGCAGCTTCACGCCCGCCGTCGCCAGCATCTACAACCTGATCCCGAGCGATGTCGGCCGGCCGCTGACCGACATCGTCGGCCGGCTGCGCTATGCCGGCCTGCGCGACGACATTCACCACGTGCTGTCAACGCTGCAGCCGCTGGAACGCCGCGTCGCGCGCGACGACGACCTGACCTACTACCTGATGCGGATACTGCCCTACCGCACGCCCGACAGCACGGTGGACGGCACCATCGTGACCTTCGTCGATGTGACCAGCATCGCGCAGGCCGAGCAGCACCAGCGGCTGCTGGTGGACGAGCTCAACCACCGGGTCAAGAACATGCTGACGGTGGTGATCTCGCTGGCGATGCAGACGATGCGGCGATCGGCGACGATGAAGGAGTTCTCCGTCAGCTATCTCGGCCGCATCCATGCGCTGACCGCCGCCTATTCGCTGCTCAGCCACGAGAACTGGCTGACGGTGTCGTTGCGCGCCATCGTGATGCAGGAGATCAGGCCGTTCCTGTCCGCCGACGGGGGCAATGTCGTGGCCACCGGCCCGGCGGTGGCGCTGCCATCCAGGGCGGCGCTGGCGCTGGGCATGGCGATCCACGAGCTGACGACCAACGCGGTGAAATACGGCGCGCTGTCGGTGCCCGAGGGCCGGATCGCGATCAACTGGCGTGTCGAGGACGGCCCCGACGGCGGCGACCTGATGCTGGAATGGATCGAGCGGGGCGGTCCGGCGGTGACCCCGCCGAGCCAGCGCGGCTTCGGGCTGACGCTGATCGAGCGCGGCCTGCGCCACGACATGGGCGCCGAGGTCGAGATGGAGTTCGCGGCCGAGGGGGTGCGGGCGCGGTTGCGCGCGCCGCTGCATGGCGTCGCGACGGCTGACACGGCGCCACCGGAACCAACGGAACGCCCCGCGGCGATCGGCTGATCGATGTCGGCAGAAACCATCCTGGCCGGACTGCGCGTTCTTGTGGTCGAGGACGAGATGCTGGTGGCGATGATGATCGAGGACCTGCTGGAGGATCAGCGATGCGTCGTCGTCGGCCCGTTCAGCCGCCTGCCAGGCGCGCTCGAGGTGGCGCGGACGGCGGCGATCGATCTCGCGGTGCTGGATGTCAACCTGGCCGGGGTCAAGGTCTATCCGGTGGCCGAGGCGCTGGCGGCGCGCTCGATACCCTTTCTGCTGGTGTCGGGCTATGGCCGGAGCGCGGTTCCGCCGGACCGGCCTGACTGGCGCGTCTGCGCCAAGCCGTTCAAGTCCGAAGAGCTGATCGCGATGCTGATCAGTCAGGTCAAGGCGCGGTGATCGGCCGAGCCGCCAGCTTCTAAGCGGACAAAGCGTAGCGCCGGCAATGCTCCAGGTAGGCGGCCTCGTGCGCCGCCACCAGTTCGACCACGCTGTTCCAAAGCCAGGACGGCGCGTCCAGGGACTTCGATCGGTTTCGTTGCAGCGCGGACAGCCATGCGGAGCGCTCGCCCGCGTCCATCTGGCGGGCGTGGCCGCGGCCGACGACCTGGGCCAGGAACTCGGCGACGCTCATCGCCTCCTCACGCGACAGCCGGTCGATCTCGAGCTTGAGGTCCTGGGGCAGCAGCTCGCGGATGAACACGGCGCGGTCGAGCAACCGGGCCGCCCGCATGCGGCTGCCGAGGAACGGCGACAGGGCGCGCGCGCCGGCGACCACCCGCTCGGCGTTGTCGCGCGGCATCTCCGCCGTTGTGCTGCGCGGCGCGGCGGCGGCGACCGCCTCCTTCACGTCCATCAGGCAGTGGCGCTCGGCGTCGCCGGTGTCCACCGCGACCAGTACCGCCAGGCGCAGGCTGCCCAGCGAGCTGCAACCCTTGCGCCAGTAGGCGGCATCCATGACCCGCACCGATGCCGCATCGTCGCGGGAGCGGAGCGAGGTCGCCAGCTGGCGCAGCGCGTCGTTGGCGAACAGCGTCTCGACGGCCGCGCGCTCGCCGCGGGTCAATGGCCAGAACCGCTTGCCGAGCGGGATGGCCGGCTCGACGCCCTCGATCCGCTCGTCGGCGAGGTGCCGCCAGGAGCGCCTGGCGGCGTGGCGCATGACGGAGGAAACGGTTTTCGGCATGTCGCTGTGGGCGTCCAGCGTTTCGCCCTGGGCGTCCGGCGCGAACGCCGCCTCATAGCCGATTATCATGCGCTCCAGCATGTGCGCCGTGGTGAT
>JANXRT010000052.1 GCA_025356735.1 Acetobacteraceae bacterium
GGGCCAGCCTGCGCCAGCGCGCCCGAACGGGCAGCGTCGTCGAGCGAGCGGAAGAAAGTGTAGGACAGGGTAATAGTGTGCACGTCCACCGTGTTGGGATCGTCGGCGATCGCCGGATCGACCCAGAAGCTCAACGGAAACTGCATTTCCTGACCTGGGCGCAGGGTTTGCTCGTTGAAGCAGAAGCAGGCGGTCTTGTGAAAGTATTTTCCGGCCTTGTCTGGTGACACGTTGTATAGCGCCACGCCAGTCACGGTCGTGTCGGATTTATTTTTGGCATCGTAGAAGGCAAGCCGGTCCTCACCCAGCTTCAGGGTGACTAAGGGTTTTTCAGGCGAAAACTTCCAAGGCAGGTTCGGATTGGTGTTGGCGTCGAACCGCACCGTTATGGTGCGCGCGACCGCACCCGGCGCCAGCGTGGCGGAGATGTTGGGGGTGCCGCCGAAGCCGGTTGCCTGGCAGAACATGCGGTACAGCGGCACGGCCGCAAAGCTGACGCCGACCATCAGGGCGATCATCGCGACCAAGCCGAAGCCGATCCATCTGTTGGTATGCATGGTTTCAGGCCTTCAGCATCTTTACCATGGTGATGGCATAGAACAGCGCCGCCAGCGCCAGCAGCACAACCAGCATGGCCCAGTTACGCACGCGCCGGCGCCGGGCGATTTCGGCGGTATCGGAGCGCGGGACGATCTCGGGGCGGATCATCCGAGGTGCCACCCGGCCAGCCGGTCGATCGCCAGCACCGAAAACAAAGCGAACAAATAAAGGATGGAGTATTTGAACGCCGTGCGGGCCGGCTTGTCGTTGGTCAGGCTGACCCCGGTCGCATCCTGGTCGTCGCGCAACACAAGCCAGCTTCGAAACAGGAACCAGCCGCCCAACGCTATCGCTGCGGCGCCATACACGGGGCCGGAGAAGCCGATCAACCATGGGCTCAAGGAAACCGCAACGAGCACTACGGTGTAGAGCAGGATCTGGCGTCGGGTCTCGGCACCACCGGCGACCACAGGCAGCATCGGCACGCCGGCGCGCTTGTAGTCGGCGTTAGCATACAGTGCCAGCGACCAGAAATGCGGCGGCGTCCAGAAGAAGATAATCGCAAACAGCAGCATCGGCAGCGTGTCGATCGAACCGGTCACGGCAGCCCAGCCGATCAGCGGCGGAAAGGCACCGGCAGCACCGCCGATGACGATGTTCTGCGACGTGCGGCGCTTCAGCCAGACAGTGTAGATGCCGACATAGAACAGGATCGAGATCGCCAGCACGAGGGCGGCGACGCTGTTGGTCGCCAGGCCCATCAGGATCACCGAGCCGACGGCCAGGATGATGCCAAATCCGAGTGCCGCGTTGGCGCCGATGCGGCCTGCGGGGATCGGCCGGTTGCGGGTGCGGTACATAATCGCATCGATGTCGCGATCGTACCACATGTTGATGGCCCCGGCTGCACCAGCCGCGACAGCGATCGCCAGCACTGCCGTGAGGGCCAGCACCGGATGCAGGTGCCCCGGTGCGACCAGAAGCCCTATTGCCCCGGAAAAGACCACGAGTGAGAGCACACGTGGCTTCAGCAGCGTTATCCAGTCCCTAAGATCGGACTCCGGGAGCGTTGCCTGGATATCAGGCAACGCTCCCGAGACATCGTTCATCGCAGCCATGAGGCGGGTTCCTTCAGGGGTGGCCCTGAAGGCCGCCCTGCGCAAGGTCAGAGAATCCGAGGCAGTTCCTCGAAGGTGTGGAACGGCGGCGGCGAGCTGACCGACCATTCGAGCGTCGTGGCACCCTCACCCCAATAGTTGCTGCCGACACGAGCGCCCGAGGTGAAGGTCTTGTACATCACGTAGAAGAACACCAGGAAGCCGGCACCGGCGATGAAGGCGCCAATCGAAGAGACGTAGTTCCAGCCCGCGAAGGCCTGCGGATAGTCGGGGTAGCGCCGCGGCATGCCGGACAGTCCGAGAAAATGCTGCGGGAAGAAGGTCAGGTTGACGCCGACGAAAGT
>JANXRT010000079.1 GCA_025356735.1 Acetobacteraceae bacterium
GCCGGGGACGATGTCGGCGAGGGTGCCAAGTGTGTCGCGATGGCGGATGCCGCCTTCAACCAGGTAGGTCAGGGTGGCGAGGCCGATATGGGGATGCGGGCGGACGTCCATGCCCTGGCCGGGTTCGAACACCGCCGGCCCCATGTGATCGAGGAAGATGAACGGCCCGACCATCCGGCGCTTTTCGCTGGGCAGGGCGCGGCGGACGCGAAAGCTGCCGAGATCCTTGACACCGGGCTCGACGACCAGATCGACCGCGCCGTGCGCCGTGGAGTTGTCGGGTTGCGGGCCTGTCAGCCAGCTCATTTATTTGTCCTTGCAGGCTCCCCTTGTCGAGCCAGAACACTTCGGAAAATATCGATCGCGGTTTCGATGCCGGCGGCATCGACGTCGAGATGGGTGCAGGCTCGGCCGCGATGCTCGCCCATGACCGAGAACATCAGGCCGTGCGCGCGGGCCTGCTCGGCCAGGCGTTCGGCGGGCAGGCCGGTGCCGGCGGTGTCGAAGAAGACTAGGTTGGTCTCCGGCTCCTCGACGGTGATGCCTTCGAGCTGGGCCAAGCCACGGGCCAGCGCGCGGGCGTTGGCGTGGTCGTCGGCGAGGCGCAAAACATTGTGGTCGAGCGCGTAGCTGCATGCGGCGGCGCAGATGCCAGCCTGGCGCATGGCGCCGCCGAGGCGCTGCTTCCACCGCCAGGCCGCCTCGATGAATTCCTCCGAGCCGGCCAGCACGGCGCCGAGCGGCGCGCCAAGGCCCTTGGTGAAATCCAGCCAGACGCTGTCGCAGCCGGCGACCATCTCGTGCGCCGGGACGCCGGCGGCGACCACGGCGTTCATCAGCCGGGCGCCGTCCATATGGGTCTTCATGCCGTTGGCGTGGGCCGCGTCCAGCACCGCGTCGAGCTTATCCAGCGGCCAGACCGCGCCGCCGCCGAAGTTGGTGGTCTGCTCGACTTCGAGCAGCGTCTGCGGCGGCGCGTGACGGGATCTGGCCCGGAAGGCGGCTTGCAGCGTGTCGACATCAAACTGGCCGCGGGCGCCGTCGAGCCCGGTCACCATGACGCCGGCGAGCGCTCCGGGCGCGCCGCCCTCGCTGGTGATGATGTGGGAGGAGCGATGCGCCAGAACCTCGTCGCCGTGGCGGCAATGGGTCAGGATGGCGATCTGGTTGCACATCGTGCCGGTCGGCAGGAACATCGCCGCCGGCTTGCCGAGCAGCGCCGCCATCCGGTCGCACAGCGCATGCACCGACGGATCGTCGCCGTGCTGCTCGTCGCCGACCTCCGCCGCCATCATCGCCTGCTTCATCGCAGCGCTCGGACGGGTCTGGGTGTCGGAGTAGAGGTTGACCCGGATCGGGGGATCGGAGGCGTTCGGGCGCTGCGGAATGAACACCATCCGGCTACGCGCCGACCTTGGAGACGGCGGGCTTGGGCGGTCCGTAGATCGCGCGTGCGCGGGTTTCGAACGCATTGACCATGCGCCGCACCGCCTCGCCGAACACGGCGCCGATCGCCGCCTGCAGGAGGCGGCTGCGGAATTCGAAATCAACGAAAAAGTTGACTTGGCAGCCCTTCGGGTCGGGCGTGAAGGTCCAGTAATTGTTGAGATACTTGAACGGTCCCCGCTCATAGACCACGCCGACGCGATGCGGGCGCTCCAGCGTCACCTGGCTGCGAAAGCTCTCCCGGAACGGACCGAAGCCGATGGTCAGGTCGGCATGCAGCACGTCGCCCTCGCGCGAGCGGATCCGCGCGCCGACGCACCACGGCAGGAACTGCGGATATTTGGCGACGTCGGCGACAAGATCAAAAAGCTGCTCGTCGGTGTACGGCAGCACACGGCGTTCGGCGTGTGTCGGCATGCTAGGCCCTCGCCTCGCGGGCGGCACGCAGCGCCGCGAAATCGGCGTCGGCGTGGTAGGAGCTGCGCGTCAGCGGCGTCGCGGACACCAGCAGGAAGCCTTTTGCGCGGGCCGTCGCGGCGTACTCGGAAAACTCCGTCGGGGTGACAAAGGCGGCGACGGCGGCGTGCTTGACGGTCGGTTGCAGGTACTGGCCGATGGTCAGGAAATCGACGGCGGCGATGCGCAGGTCGTCCATCACCTGATGGATCTCGGCACGCTCCTCGCCTAGCCCGACCATCAGCCCGGACTTGGTGAAGATCGACGCGTCAACCGACTTCACCCGGTCCAGCAACCGCAGCGACTGGTAGTAGCGCGCGCCTGGTCGGATGCCGGGATACAGCCGCGGCACCGTTTCTAGGTTGTGGTTGAAGACGTCCGGCCGGGCCTCGGCCACGGTTTCCATGCCGCCGGGCTTGCGCAGGAAGTCGGGCGTCAGCACCTCGATCGTGGTGCCGGGGGCGGCGGCGCGGATGGCGCGGATCACGGCGGCGAAATGCGCGGCACCGCCATCGGCCAGGTCGTCGCGATCGACCGAGGTGATGACGACGTGGCGTAGGCCAAGCTTGGCCACGGCATCGGCAACGCGTTCGGGTTCGTTGTCATCGACCGGGCCCGGCAGGCCGGTGCGCACGTTGCAGAACGAGCAGGCGCGGGTGCAGGTGTCGCCCAGGATCATCATGGTGGCGTGGCGCTGCGACCAGCACTCGCCAATGTTCGGGCAGGCGGCTTCCTCACACACCGTGACCAGGCCGTTGGCCCGCATCAGGGCGCGGGTTTCATGGTAGACCGGGTGGTTCGGCGCGCGCACACGGATCCAATCCGGCTTGCGCTGGATCGGGTTGTCCGGGCGGTTGGCCTTCTCCGGGTGGCGGATGCGCGGCGGCAGGGCCGGCATGCGGTGATCGATCTCGACGCGGAGGGTCATTCTGCTGCGCTCATGCTCACCACTCAGAAGTGGATGCACCTTCCATAGGCGTCAAGCACGCTTTCATGCATGGCCTCGCTGACCGTCGGATGCGGGAAGATCGTGTGCATCAGCTCGGCCTCGGTGGCTTCCATGGTGCGCGCGATGGTGAAGCCCTGGATCATCTCGGTCACCTCCACGCCGATCATGTGGGCGCCGAGCAGTTCGCCGGTGGTGGCGTCGAACACGGTCTTGACCATGCCTTCGGGTTCGCCCATCGCGATTGCCTTGCCATTGGCCAGCAGCGGGAACTTGCCGACCCGGATCTCGTGGCCGGCCGCGCGGGCTGCGGCCTCGGTCAGCCCGACCGAGGCGACCTGCGGCCGGCAATAGGTGCAGCCGGGGATATTCTGGACGTTCATCGGATGCACGTCGTTGAGCCCGGCAATCTTTTCCACGCAGATCACGCCCTCATGGCTGGCCTTGTGCGCCAGCCACGGCGCGCCGGTGACGTCACCGATCGCATAGACGCCGCGCTCGCCGGTCTGGCCATAGCCGTCGATAACGATGTGGCTGCGCTCGACCACCACGCCGGTGCCCTCGATGCCGATGTTCTCGACGTTGCCGACGATGCCGACCGCCGAGATCACCCGATCGACGGTGATGTCCTGGCTTTTGCCGGCCACCTCGAGCGTGACGGTGACGCTATCGGGTGTTTTCCGGATGCTCTTCACCGTGGCGCCGGTGAGTATCGTCATGCCCTGCTTCTCGAACGACTTGCGCGCCATGGCAGAGATCTCGGCGTCCTCGACCGGCAGCACCCGGTCCATCACCTCGATGACGGTGACCGGCACGCCCATGTTGAGGTAGAAGCTGGCGAACTCGATTCCGATCGCGCCGGACCCGATCACCAGCAGCGATTTCGGCATCTTCTCCGGCACCATCGCCTCGCGATAGGTCCAGATCTGCTTGCCGTCGGCCTCCATGCCCGGCAGCTGGCGCGCCCGGGCGCCGGTGGCGAGGATGATGTGCGGCGCCGACACGGTGTCGGCCGGCTTGCCGTCCTTCTCCACGGCGACCTTGCCGGAGCCCGCGAGCTTGCCCTGGCCGACGAACACCTCGATCTTATTCTTCTTGAGCAAGTGAGAGACGCCGGACGAGAGCTGCTTGGCGACGGCGCGTGAGCGTTTGACGATCTTATCGAGGTCGTAGCGGATGTTGTCGGCGGCGAAGCCGTACTCGCCCAGGTTGCCGAGCAGATGGTTGATCTCGGACGAGCGCAGCAGCGTCTTGGTCGGGATGCAGCCCCAGTTGAGGCAGATGCCGCCGAGATGCTCCCGCTCGACCACCGCCGACTTCATGCCGAGCTGCGCCGCGCGGATCGCCGCGACATAGCCGCCGGGACCGCCACCCAGCACGACGATGTCGAAGGATTTCTCAGCCATTACGGCGTTCCGGCAAGGGCGGTCAAAGCATCGCCGCTGAACCGCTGCGTGGTCCAGCCCTCCTTCGGCATCGCCCCGAGTGCCCGATAGAAACGGATCGACGGCTCGTTCCAGTCAAGCACCGACAGTTCCAGCCGGCCACAGTTCTCGGCGATCGCGCGGCGTGCCAGGTGGCGGAATATCTCGCCGCCGATGCCGCGATGGCGGTGCTCGGGTTCGACGAACACGTCCTCGACGTAGATGCCGGGGCGGCCGAGAAACGTCGAGAAGTTGTAGAACCACATCGCCAGCGCGATCGGCTTGCCACGTATATCGACGAGGATGGCGTGGATCTTCGGCTGGGAGCCGAACAGGGCAAGGTCGAAATCCGCCTCGGTCGCCACCGCCTCGTGCGTCAGCTTTTCGTACTCGGCCAAGCCTCGCACCAGGCGCAGAACCGTGGGGAGGTCCTGGGGCGTGGCGTCGCGCAGGACCATATCCGGCTTTGTCGTCATATTTAACCTCTTGAGCTATGCCGAAGGCAGTATGGGGTTCTGCCCCACACCCCGCCGGGGCAGCCCCCCGGTGGGCCTAACCTTAAGTATAGGGGTTCAAAGGGGCGACTGCCCCTTTGCGGGTTTGGGTAGAGCCCATGCTTTCTCGCCTGCGGCGCGATCACAGCATCAGGCTCAGGGGATCCTCGACGACCGCTTTGAACGCTGCGATCCACTCGGCGCCGAGCGCGCCATCGACGGCGCGATGATCAACGCTGAGCGTGCAGCTCATCACCGTGGCGACGGCAAGTTCGCCGTTGCGGACCACCGGCCGCTGCTGGCCGGCGGCGACGGCGAGGATGGCGGCCTGGGGCGGGTTGATGATCGCCGAGAAGCTGGTGACGCCATACATGCCCATGTTGGAGATCGAGAAGCCGCCGCCTTGGAACTCGTCCGGCTTGAGTTTTCCGGTTTTGGCACGGGCGGCGAGGTCCTTCATCTCGTTGCTGATGGCGGCGAGGCCCTTCTGATCGGCGCGGCGCACGATCGGGGTGATCAGGCCATCGGGGATCGAGACTGCGACCGAGATGTCGATGTCGTCGAAGGCCACGATGTTGTCGTCGGTCCAGCAGACGTTGACCATCGGGATGCGGCGCAGCGTGATGGCGGCGGCCTTGATAACCATGTCGTTGACCGACAGGCGGAACGCGCCGGGGCCATCCTTCGGCGACTTGGCGTTGAGCTCGGCACGCAGCTTGAGCAGCGCGTCGATCTCGATGTCCATGGTGACGTAGAAATGCGGCACCGTCTGCTTGGATTCCGCCAGCCGCCGCGCGATCACCTTGCGCATAGAGCTGTTCGGGATCAACCGGTGCGGGGCGACGATCGGCAGCGCCGGGCTGGCGACTTTTGGCGCCGGCGCCGTGGATGCGACAGGCGCCGGAGCTGCCGACTGGGCAGCGGGCTGGGCCTGGGTCGCCTCGATGTCGGCCTTGACGATCCGGCCGCCGGGACCCGAGCCCTTGATGCCGGACAGGTCGATCCCCGCCTGCTTGGCCATGCGCCGCGCCAAGGGGGAAACAAATATGCGTTCGGCGCCTGCGGGTTGGTCGTTCGGCGCATGCCCGTTGGTCATCGGTGCCGGTTGCGGCGCGGGCGGAGCCTGCGTTGCGGCCTGCGGCACTATTTCGGTCGGCGTCGCAGGCTTGGCGGATGCTGCCGGGGCAGCGGCGGCCGGCACCGACTCGCCTGCCTCGACCAGCACGGCGATCGGCGCGTTGACCTTCACGCCTTCGGTGCCATCAGCAACCAGGATCTTGCCCAACACGCCCTCGTCCACCGCCTCCACTTCCATCGTCGCCTTGTCGGTCTCGATCTCGGCGATGACGTCGCCGGCGCGGATGCTGTCGCCCTCCGCCTTGAGCCACTTGGTCAGCGTGCCCTCGGTCATGGTCGGGCTCAGCGCTGGCATCAGGATGTTGGTGGCCATCGGGGCTCCGGTCAGATTATCGTGCGAACCGCGTCCACTACCCAACCGGGCTGCGGCAGCGCGAGCTTCTCGAGGTTGGCGGCGTAGGGCAGCGGCACGTCAATGCCGGCGACGCGGACCGGCGGCGCGTCGAGCCAATCGAAGCAGCTCTCGACGATCTGCATGGCGATCTCGGCGCCGATGCCGGCGAACGGCCAGCCTTCCTCGACCGTCACCACGCGGTTGGTCTTCTTCACGCTGGCGACAATGGTGTCGATGTCGAGCGGACGCAGCGAGCGTAGGTTGATGACCTCAGCCGAGATACCCTGTTCGGCGAGGATTTCCGCGGCCTTCATCGCAGTGGTGACCGAAATGCTGAAGGCGACGATGGTGACGTGCTCGCCGGCGCGTTCGACCTTGGCGCGGC
>JANXRT010000096.1 GCA_025356735.1 Acetobacteraceae bacterium
TAGAGCTGCTCGACATAGCCGAGCGGATGCCGGGTCTGCTGCTCGACCCATTGACGCAAGCTCGATTGCAGCGACCGGTGGGCGCTCTCGAACGGCCCGGACGGCAGGCTGCGGCGGTCTCCGAGCGTTAATATGCGCGGCACCCCGTCGGTCACCGCGACGATCACGGCGATCAGCTCCGCGGCGATAGGCACCTGCGATCCGGACAATTTGGCAAACCCGCTGTTTTCAGGGCCTCAGCTTACGCGGCGCCCGGAAAAAGCAGAACGGCAGCATCAGCGCCAAGCTGAATGCTCAGTTTAGCGCCATATGCTTATTCAATAGGCATTGAGTTGTTTGAAAGAACGCCGCCGCGTCGACAGGGGAGGATGTCGACGCGGCGGCTGCCAATGCGCGGCTGACAGCAAACGCATCAGGCGGCGGACCGTCGCTTCGGCTGACCGGCCAGAGCCACCGTTCCAGCGATCCGCATGTCAGAGCCAAGCAATACCCGTGCCAGATTTGCTGCCATTGCGAAGGACAGGGACCGCTTGTAGCTTGCCAGGCGATGGCCCGGGATGCATCTGCGGGCCTTTTCGCCTGTACCAAACCATCCAAACCCCGCCGCCGGGAGAGAGCCATCCAAGACCCTGCACGAATGGGAGCCGCATTGATGAACATGCCTGTCAGCCATGGTCTGCCGGAAAAGCAGGGTCTGTACGATCCGCGCAACGAGCACGATGCCTGCGGCGTCGGCTTCGTCGCCAACATCAAGGGCGGGAAGTCGCACGAAATCCTGCGTCAGGGATTGCAGATACTGGTCAATCTCGACCATCGCGGCGCCGTCGGTGCCGACCCGCTGGTCGGCGACGGCGCCGGCATCCTGATCCAGCTGCCCGATGCGCTGCTGCGCGACTGGGCTGCCGGCCAGTCGCTTGATTTGCCGCCGCCGGGCCGATACGCCGTCGCGATGTGCTTCCTGCCGCGCGACCAGGCGGCGCGGGACTACGCGATCCAGCTGATCGGCCGCGTGGTCAAGGCCGAGGGTCAGGCGTTGCTTGGCTGGCGCGACGTGCCGCTCGACCTGGAAGGCGTCGGCCAGCGCGTCATCGAGACCATGCCGGTGATCCGCCAGGCGATCGTCACCGCCAACCCCGACACGCGCGATCAAGACGCGTTCGAGCGCAAGATATTGACCATCCGCAAGCAGGTGCTGAACAACGTTCGGGCGCTGTCGCACAAAAGCCGGCTGCCGGGCCTCGACGAGCTCTACATGCCGTCCTTCTCCAGCCGCACCGTGGTCTATAAGGGCCTGCTGCTCGCCGGCCAGGTCGGCAGCTTCTTTTCCGATCTCGGCAACGAGTTGACGCGGTCCGCGCTGGCGCTGGTGCATCAGCGCTTCTCGACCAACACCTTCCCGTCCTGGCGGCTGGCGCATCCCTACCGGTTCAACGCCCACAACGGCGAAATCAACACCGTGCGTGGTAACGTCAACTGGATGTATGCCCGCCGCCGGTCGATGTCGTCCGACCTGATCGGGCCCGACCTCGACAAGATGTGGCCGCTCATTCCGCACGGCCAGTCCGACACCGCCTGCATCGACAACGCGCTGGAGATCCTGGTCGCCGGCGGCTACTCGCTGGCGCACGCGATGATGATGCTGATCCCGGAGGCCTGGGCCGGCAACCCGCTGATGGATGCCGAGCGCCGCGCCTTCTACGAGTACTATGCCGCTCTGATGGAGCCCTGGGACGGCCCGGCCGCCATCGCCTTCACCGACGGCCGCCAAATCGGCGCGACTCTCGACCGCAACGGTCTGCGTCCCGCCCGCTACATCGTCACCAAGGACGATCAGGTCATTCTGGCGTCGGAAACCGGAGTTCTGCCCATCGCGGAGGACCGCATCCTGCGCAAATGGCGGCTGCAGCCCGGCAAGATGCTGCTGATCGACCTGGAGCAGGGCCGCATCATCGGCGACGACGAGATCAAGTCGAAGCTCGCCAGCGAGCACCCGTACGAGGACTGGCTGAAGCGCACCCAGGTCAAGCTGGAGGAGCTGCCCGAGCCCGAGGGCGAAACGGCGAGCCTGCCGGCCAACGACCCGTCGGCGCTGCTCAACGTGCAGCAGGCGTTCGGCTACACGCAGGAGGATCTGAGCTTCTTCCTTGGCCCGATGGCCGCCGCCGGCGATGATCCGATCGGCTCGATGGGCGCCGACACGCCGATCGCCGTGCTCTCGCGCCGGCCCAAACTGCTTTACAACTACTTCAAGCAGAACTTCGCGCAGGTCACCAACCCGCCGATCGACAGCACCCGCGAGGAGTTGGTGATGTCGCTGGTGTCGATGATCGGGCCCCGGCCCAACCTGCTCGGCCATCACGCCGGCACACATTTCCGGCTCGAGGTCACGCAGCCGATCCTGACCAACACGGACCTCGAGAAGATCCGCGCGATCTCGACCGATATCGGCGCCGCCTTCCGCGCCCAGACGATCGTTTCGACGTGGCCGGCGACCGAGGGCGCGGCCGGCATGGAGCACGCCGTCGCGCGCCTCTGCCGTGAGGCGACCGATGCGGTGCTTGAAGGCTACAACATCCTTGTGCTGTCGGATCGGGACGTTTCCAACGACCGCATCCCCGTCCCGGCGCTGCTGGCGACGGCCGCCGTGCACCATCACCTGATCCGCCAGGGCCTGCGCACCAGCACCGGCATCGTCGTCGAAACCGGCGAAGCGCGCGAGGTGCATCATTTCTGCGCCCTGGCCGGCTATGGCGCCGAGGCGGTCAATCCCTATCTGGCGTTCGAGACGCTGGACCGGCTGCACGAGCAGAACGGCCTCAAGATGCCGGCCTACGAGATGCGCAAGAACTACGTCAAGGCGATCGGCAAGGGCATCCTCAAGGTGATGTCGAAGATGGGTATTTCGACGTACCAGTCCTATTGCGGGGCGCAGATCTTCGATGCCGTCGGCCTGTCCACGGCGTTCGTCGAGAAATGCTTCACGGGGACCGCGACCACGATCGAGGGCGCCGGCATGACCGAGATCGCCGAGGAGGCGGTGGCGCGCCATGCGTCCGCCTACGGCGACAACCCGATCTATGCCGGGATGCTCGATGTCGGCGGCGACTATGCCTTCCGGTTGCGCGGCGAGGACCATGCCTGGACGCCCGAGAGTGTGACGGCCTTGCAGCACGCGGTGCGCGGCAACGCGCTCGACGAGTACAAGATCTTTTCCGGCCTGATCAACGACCAGAGTGAACGGTTGCTGACCATTCGTGGGCTGATGGACTTCAAGTTCGCGCCGACGTCGATACCGCTGGACGAGGTCGAACCCGCCGCCGCCATCGTGCGCCGGTTCGCGACCGGGGCGATGAGCTTCGGCTCGATCTCGCGTGAGGCCCATACCACGCTGGCGATCGCGATGAACCGGATCGGCGGCAAGTCCAACACCGGCGAGGGCGGCGAGGAGCCGGATCGTTATCTGCCGCTGCCGAACGGCGATTCGATGCGCTCTGCGATCAAGCAGGTGGCGTCCGGCCGGTTCGGCGTGACCATCGAGTTCCTCGTCAACGCCGACGACATCCA
>JANXRT010000145.1 GCA_025356735.1 Acetobacteraceae bacterium
GTTGAGGCCGACGGCTTCGTGCTTGATCAGGGCTTCGTTGGGCCCGGGCTCAGGAGTCGGCACCTCTTCCCATTGCATGACCTCCGGCCCGCCGGTGGAATGGATGCGAATGGCTTGCGTCATGGTGAAACTCCGTCGCCAGGCCGCGCGTTGCGGCCTCATGGTGCCGAAAGGATGCCGCCCGGCAACCGCCGGCGACAGGAGGGACGAGCCGACATTAGAGGGTAACTGTCAAGGAGAGCGGAACCGACGCGGCTTCAAGGCGCAGCAGGTAGCGCTTGGTGTCGATCCCGTCGCCGCCGGAGTAGCCGCCGATCGTGTAGCCGCCGGCGCCGTTGCTGGCGAGCACCCGGTGGCAGGGGATGAGGATCGGAATCGGGTTGTGGCCGTTGGCGCCGCCGACCGAGCGTGCCGAGCCGCCGGCGACGACGGCGATCTCGCGGTAGCTGCGCACGCCGCCATAGGGGATGTCGGACAGGCAGCGCCAGACGCGCTGGCGATAGGCGCTGCCGGTCGGGGACAGGGGCACGTCGAACTCCGTGCGCTGGCCGTCGAAATACTCGTGAAGCTGCCTTCGAGCCTTCAGCAGCGTGGGCGAACTGCCCTGGTCGCGGCCCCAGCCCCAATCGATGGCGACGATGGCGCCATCCTCCTCTGATACGGTGAGGTCGCCGACCGGGGTATGGAGGGATAACTGCGGCACGGTATTCCTACTTTCGGGTTTGCAGCAGAGCACGAAGCGCGCCCGGCTGCGATACTGGCAGGCTGCAGGTGCCGCTGCGGCAGACATATGCGGCTCCGGAGGCGGTTTTGCCGGAAGCCGGGTGGCTGGACGGCAACGCATCGGCGGAGGCGGCGTGCAGGACCACGATGCATGGATCGGCAGATTTTCTTGCCGTGTCCAGCAACGCGGCCGCGTTTCCGTCCGTCGGTCCGGTGACGACGACGGTTACCGCATTCTCCAGCAAGTCGGCGGCGGCGAGCAGGGTCGGCATGGCGGAAAGCCGGGCGCGGTCGCCGCAGAACGCGCGCAGCACGGCGACCGTGCGGGACCGCCAGAACTCGTCGCCGGTGAGATGGAACAGGCGCGCCATCGCCTCGGCGATGAGCCCGTTGCCGGACGGCGTTGCGTTGTCGCCGGCATGGCGCGGTCGGTTGAGCGGCACGTCGCCGGCGTCGGCCGCGGTCTGGTAGAAGCCGCCGCCCTGGTCGTCGGAAAAGAAGCCCGTGGCGGCGATCAGGATGCCTTTCGCCTGTTCCAGCCGCGTCGGATCGCCGGTTGCCTCGTACAGTGCCAGGGCGGCCCGGGCCATCGCTGCCTGGTCCTCGAGCAGCCCGGCGGCGGTAACCCGGCCGAGCCGCCAGGCATGGTCGATGCGGCCATCTTCGCGACCAACCTCGAAAAACAGGAAGTCGAAGGCCTGAGCGGCGAGGTCGAGCCAGTCCGGCCGGTCGAACACCAGGCCGGCGCGGACCAGGGCGGCGATCGTCAGGCCGTTCCAGTCGGCCAGCACCTTGTCGTCGCGGCCGGGCCGAACGCGTCGGTCACGCGCCGCCAGCAGCGTGGCGCGTGAGGTGGCCAGCCGGGCTTCCTGGTCGGGCGACCCGGTCGAGGTCAGGCGTCGAAGAATTGTTTTCCCCTCCCAGTTGCCGGCCTCGGTCACGTCGTAGGCTTCCATGAAGGGCGGGGCGTCCAGACCGAGCAGACCGACCACCTCGCGTTCGGACCAGACGTAGAACTTGCCCTCGGTGCCCTCGCTGTCGGCATCCTCGGACGCGGCGAAGGCGGCGTGTCCGCCGATTTTGCCGGTCGTCATGTCGCGCACCAGCCAGCCGACGGTCTCGGCCGCGCGTTGCCGGTAGAGCGTATCCGGGCAGGCGGCGTGGGCGAGGGCAAGGAGTTCCAGGATCTGGGCGTTGTCGTAGAGCATTTTCTCGAAGTGCGGCACCAGCCAGGCATCGTCGGTGGAGTAGCGGGAAAAACCGCCGCCGAGATGATCGTAGATGCCGCCTTGTGACATCCGTTCCAGCAGCAGGTGGGTGGCCGCTCGGCCCGAGGTAGCGCCCGTCCGAAAATCGTTCTGCCAAATAAATTTGAAAATCGGCGCGTTAGGAAATTTCGGCGCGCCGCGCAGCCCGCCTTGGATCGGGTCGGTCATTCGCAGCAGACCCGCGGCGACGGTATCGAGGTCGGCTGGACCCGGCAGCTCGCCCGGTTGCGACGCCGACAGGGTGAGAAGAGCCTGGCGCAGCGCCTGGGTGTTGTGGGCGATGCGGCTGTCATCGCCGGCAAAGGTCTCAGCGACCCCTTGCAGCATCTGCGTGAACGATGGCCGGCCCCAGCGCGGCTCGGGCGGGAAGTAGGTGCCGCCCCAGAATGGCGAGCCGTCGGGCGTCAGGAACATGGTCAGCGGCCAGCCCCCCGCCTCCCCCAGTGCTTGTAGCGCCGACATGTAGATGTGGTCGATATCGGGCCGCTCCTCACGATCGACCTTGATGTTGACGAATAGCCGGTTCATCAGCGCCGCGGTTTCGGCGTTCTCGAACGATTCGTGCGCCATGACGTGGCACCAATGGCAGGCGGCGTAGCCCACGGACAGCAATATCGGCCGGTTGAGGGCGCGAGCCTCGGCCAACGCCGCCGGCCCCCAGGGCCGCCAGTGCACCGGGTTGTCGGCATGCTGCAGCAGATAGGGCGAGGTCTCGAGCCGTAGCAGGTTGGCCAATTGCATGGCTGGTCCTTGGGTATTTCGGCCGCTTCACTATAGATAGGAGCCAAGAAGATGGCTTCCCACCCGGACCCGGAGACCGAACGATGAGCGAGCGCCAGATTGGCGAGCGGCGACAGGACAATCCGCCGAACTACTACGACGCCCATGTCTTCATCTGCACCAACCGGCGCCCGGATGGACACAAGCGCGGCTGCTGCGCCGTTGGCGGGTCGGAGAAGCTGCGCGACTACATGAAGGCGCAGGTCAAGGAGATGGGCCTGGCGCGGGTGCGCGTGAACAGCGCCGGATGCTTGGATCGGTGCGAGCAGGGTCCGTGCATGGTGATCTATCCGGAAGGAGTCTGGTACAAGATCGACAGCAACGTGGCGGTCGACGAGATCCTGCAGCGGCACCTGATCGATGGTGAAATCGTGCCGGACCGGATGCTTCCCGCGGAATTTTCATAGTTGTCGCCTTCAGGCGAGGACACGATCTTTGCGATGGCCAGCGGCGCCGGAAGGGCCGCCGTGGCGATCATGCGCCTGAGCGGCCCCGATAGCGGGTCGTTGCTTGAGAAACTATGCGGCCGGTTGCCGCCGCCGCGGCGTGCCAGCCTGCGGCGGTTGCGTGGGCCGGACCGTGCGATGCTCGATCAGGCGCTTGTCCTGTTCCTGCCCGGCCCTGGCAGCTACACCGGCGAGGACACGGTCGAGCTGTTCCTGCATGGCGGCCGCGCGGTGATCGCCGGCGTCGCGGATGCGTTGACCGGGTTCGGCGCGCGGCCTGCGGCGGCCGGCGAATTCACCCGGCGGGCTTTCCTGAACGGCCGCATGGACCTGTTGGAGGCGGAGGCGGTCGGTGACCTGATCGAGGCGGAGACGACGGCCCAGCGGCGCCAGGCGTTGCGTCAGATGGAAGGCGGTCTGGGCCGCATCTATCGCGGCTGGGCGGACCGGCTGCGCTGGCTGCTGGCACAGCAGGAGGCGCTGATCGACTTCCCCAATGAGGATCTTCCTATCGAGGTCGAGCAGCGCATCGCGGCGGAGATCTTTGCCTTGCACCGGGAAATCGGCGCCTACCTCGACGATGGCCGGCGCGGAGAGCGTCTGCGGGAGGGCCTGGTGTTCGCCGTCACCGGGCCGCCCAATGTCGGAAAATCCAGTCTTGTCAACGCATTGGCAGATCGTGACGTATCCATCGTGGCGGCTGTTCCGGGCACCACGCGCGACGCGATCGAAGTTCGACTGGTGTTTGGCGGGGTTCCGGTCACGTTGGTCGATACCGCGGGTCTGCGGAGCACGACCGATGCCGTCGAGGCGGAGGGGGTTCGGCGTGCCATGCACCGGGCAGAGACCGCCGATTTCGTGGTTTGGCTTTCCGGTCCGGACACAACTGCCGGAGGCCTGGGCCTGCATGTCACAAACAAGATCGATCTCGGCGCCAATGTGCCCGACGGCGCGCTAGGCGTGAGTGCCCTCACGGGTGCGGGGATGGACGTGTTGCGAGATCGCTTGGCCATCGAGGCGCGGCGGCTGACCGAACGGGAAGGGCCACCTCCGTTGACCCGGGCGCGGCACCGCGCGGCGCTTTCTGAGATGTTTGAACGACTGGAAGCGGCAAGTGTCGCGATATTTCCGGAATTGCGCGGCGAGGACCTTCGCTTGGCCTTGCGGTCCATCGGCCAGATCACCGGCGAGGTCGGCGTCGAGGATTTGCTGGGAGACATCTTCGGTCGGTTCTGTATTGGCAAATGAGGCGGGAGCAGGTGGGATGATTGACCGATACGATGTCGTGGTGGTCGGCGGCGGGCATGCTGGATGCGAGGCCGCCGCGGTTGCCGCGCGGGTCGGCGCTAGAACCCTGCTTCTGACGCATCGCATTGAAACGATTGGAGAAATGTCTTGCAACCCGGCCATTGGCGGGATCGGCAAGGGGCATCTCGTGCGTGAGATCGATGCTCTCGACGGCATCATGGGCCGTGCCGCGGATCAGGCCGGCATCCATTTCAAGCTGTTGAACCGCAGCAAGGGCCCCGCGGTGCGGGGGCCGCGCGCGCAGGCGGACCGATCGCTTTACCGGCAGGCTATCCAGCAGATGCTGGCCGGGCAGCCCAACCTGACGATACGTGCGGGGAGCGTCGAGGATATCGAGATCGGCGCGGACGGACGGCTCGCCGCGATGATCTGCGGCGATGGCACGGTGGTTCGCTGCGCCGCCGCAGTGTTGACGACGGGCACCTTCCTGCGCGGC